>CAJMMY010000055.1 GCA_905214605.1 uncultured bacterium
AGCACGCCCTGCGCCTCCCGGCAGGCGGGCACATGGGTATGTCCATGGAGGAGAATATCCCCCGGCTGCAGCGGCGGCAGATTTTCCAAATTGTACCGATGGCCGTGGGTGGCGAAAATCTGACGTTTTTGCAGATAAAGCAGGCAATACTCCGCCAGAATGGGGAATTCCAGCACCATTTGGTCCACTTCCCCATCGCAGTTGCCCCGGACGCAGGAAATCTGCTGCCGGTAGTCATTCAGCATGGCCAGCACCTGTTTCGGCTGATAGCCCTCCGGCAAATCATTCCGAGGACCGTGGTACAGTAAATCTCCCAACAGCAGCAAGCGATCAGCCTGCTCCCGGTCATACGCACGGAGCATTTTTTCACAATATACCGCCGAACCATGCAGGTCGGACGCAACAAAAATCTTCATGGGCAAGATTTTCCTCCCGCAAATTATTTTTTATATTATACGGAAGAAAAAACTGCTTGTAAAGTCTTGTGTATCCCGGAAAAATCGCGTACAATACTGCTGAAAAATGAGGAGGATTGTATATGGAAAGACCTTTTCCCTCCGTCACCGTGACGGAAAAAGCAGAACGTTCCGCCAGAAACGGCCACCCTTGGGTTTACAGCGATGAAATTACCGCCATGACCGGAACCCCGGAAAACGGCGGCATCGTAGATGTATATACGCAGAAAAACCGCTGGCTGGGCGCCGGCTTTTACAATGACCATTCTAAAATCCGGGTGCGGATTCTCTCCACCAACACCAATGACCGGTTTGACCGGGCTTATTGGCAGAGAAAGCTCCAGTGGGCTGTGGACTACCGCAAAACCGTAATGGGTCCCGATTTTTCCTGCTGCCGGCTGATTTTCGGCGAGGCGGACGGATTTCCCGGTCTGACCGTGGACCGATTCGGCTCCGTGCTGGTGGCGCAGGTGCTGTGTCTGGGCACGGAATTGATTCACGAAACCCTGCTGACCGATTTGGTGGAGCTGCTCCGGGGCATGGGCGAGACCATTGAGTGCGTGTATCTGCGCAATGATGTGGGCATTCGTGAAAAAGAGGGTCTGACCCAGAGCAAACAGTATTTTCTTGGTTCCGGCAACGGTCATACGGAAATCGTGGAAAACGGCGTACATTATGACGTGGACTACATCAACGGTCAGAAAACCGGATTCTTCCTGGACCAGAAATACAACCGCGCCGCCGTGGCAAAATTGACCCCCGGCAAAAAGGTACTGGATTGCTTTACCCACACCGGTGCCTTCGGTTTGAACTGCGCCTATGCCGGCGCCGCCCATGTTACAAGCGTGGACGTTTCCGAATCCGCATTGGAAACCGCACGGGGCAATGCGGCGCTGAACCATCTGGACAACATTGATTTTCTCTGTGCCGACGTATTTGAGCTGCTCACGGATTTGGCAGCCAAAGGCAAAGCGGATTACGATTTGATTATTCTGGACCCGCCCGCCTTCACGAAAAGCGGTTCCACCGTCAAGAGCGCCATTCGAGGCTACAAGGACATCAATATGCGCGCCATGAAGATTCTGCCCCGGGGCGGCTATCTGGCAACCTGCTCCTGCTCCCATTTCATGACCGAGCCGCTGTTTGTGCAGATGCTGAAAGACGCAGCCAAAGACGCCCATGTGACCCTCCGGCAGATTGAGGCTCGTCAGCAATCCGCCGACCACCCCATTGACTGGAACGTGCCGGAAACCAACTACCTGAAATTCTATATTTTCCAGGTGGTCTGAGCAATCCTGTATCAATAAGCAGAAAAAAGCTGTTCTCCAAAAAATCGGAGAACAGCTTTTTTGTTTGTGTTGTCAGATTACAGCAGGTTCATCAGGTTGAACGCAACAATCAGGCCGGAGAACACGATGGAAACCGTGGAGCACAGCTTGATCAGAATGTTCAGAGAAGGACCGGAAGTATCTTTGAACGGGTCGCCAACGGTATCGCCAACGACAGCAGCCTTGTGCTGATCGCTGCCCTTACCGCCGTGGTTGCCGCGTTCGATGTACTTCTTCGCGTTATCCCAAGCGCCGCCGGCGTTGGACATAAACACTGCCATTGCAAAACCGGTTACGGAAACGCCGGCCAGCAGACCCACAACGCCTTCGCAGCCCAGCAGCAGGCCGGTGACGATGGGAACGATGACTGCGATCAGTGCGGGAGCAACCATCTCGTGGAGAGCGCCCTTGGTGCACAGGTCAACGCAAGCAGAGTAATCGGGGTCAGCCTTGTACTCCATGATGCCGGCAATCTCCCGGAACTGACGGCGCACTTCCACAACGATGGACTGTGCAGCGGTCTGCACAGCGCTCATGGTGAATGCGGAGAACACGAAGGTCAGCATAGCGCCGATGAACACGCCCACCAGCAGCACGGGG
The DNA here is from genome assembly GCA_905214605.1 of uncultured bacterium. The sequence continues at coordinate 2,384 of CAJMMY010000055.1, forward strand.
TTGGTGATCGCCAGATTCAGCTCAACCTTACCCTCAACAATGTTGATGTAGGAAACCAGCAGAGCCAGAGAAGTCAGAGATGCGGAGCCGATTGCAAAGCCCTTGCCGGTAGCGGCAGTGGTGTTGCCCAGAGAGTCCAGAGCGTCGGTGCGATCGCGGACTTCCTCAGGCAGACCGCTCATCTCAGCGATACCGCCGGCGTTATCAGCCACGGGACCGTAAGCGTCGGTTGCCAGAGTGATACCCAGAGTGGACAGCATACCAACAGCAGCAATGCCGATGCCGTACAGACCGGTGTTGAAGTTGGTAGAACCGCCGGAAACGAAGAAGGAAACGATGACGCCCACAGCAACAATGATGATGGGAGCCACGGTGCTCTTCAGACCCAGAGAAATACCACCGATGATGATGGTAGCAGCGCCGGTCTCGGAAGCATCGGCCAGCTTCTGAGTGGGCTTGTAGTTATCAGAGGTGTAGTACTCGGTGAAGTAACCGATCAGAGTGCCGCCCAGCAGACCGCAGTAGATGGAAATCAGAGTACCAATCCAGTTGTAACCCTTCAGGATTACCATGCACAGGGGAATTGCAACGATTGCAGAGAGAATCGCTGCGGTGTAAGTACCGGTACGCAGGCTCTTCAGCAGGTCCAGCTGCGTTGCCTCTTCCTTGGTCTTCACAAAGAAAGTTGCAACCAGAGAGCAAATGATACCTGCAACAGCCAGAGCCACGGGCAGGAACATACCTGCAAAGCCGTAACCGGCAGCAGCGCCCAGTGCGAACGTAGCCAGAATAGAACCGACATAAGATTCGTACAGGTCAGCGCCCATACCGGCAACGTCGCCCACGTTATCGCCCACGTTATCAGCGATGGTAGCGGGGTTACGGGGGTCATCTTCGGGGATACCGGCCTCAACCTTACCCACCAGGTCAGCGCCCACGTCAGCAGCCTTGGTATAAATACCGCCGCCCACACGAGCAAACAGAGCCATGAAAGATGCGCCCATGCCGTTCATAACCATGATGTTGGCAATGGTGCTTGCATCGGTGATACCGCCGATATACTTCAGACCGCAGAACCAGATGGTGATATCCAGAATGCCCAGACCGACAACGGTAAAGCCCATAACGGAGCCGGAAGAGAATGCCACGCGCAGACCCTTGTTCAGGCTTTCGTGTGCAGCGTTTGCGGTACGTGCGTTTGCATTGGTAGCAATCTTCATACCGATCAAGCCTGCCAGCATGCTCCAGATACCGCCGGTCAGGAAAGCAAAGGGCGTCACCCGGGACAGCATTTTGCCGCCGGATGCAAATGCGATGACCAACAGAATTACAAATACAACTGCAAATACTTTGGCAACGGTAATATACTGACGTCTCAGATATGCGTTTGCACCCTCACGGATAGCGCCGGCAATCTTGACCATCTTCTCGTCGCCTTCGGATTCTTTCATGACCTTATTGCGCTGCAGCAATGCAAAAATCAGTGCAATTGCCGCGCCAACAAAGCCAAGCCAAAAGAGATTTTCCATTTTTGAACTCGCTCCTAACTTTTTTGAGGAATCTTCCGCTATTTGGCCGATTGACGGACCATCCCCCATGAATGTGCCAATTATTATACAATATTGTTAGTTATTTTTCAATCATATTTAACAAATTCTTTCTTGTTCTTTCATACAAGGAACACTCAACATTTTTGTGACTTTTGCTCATGACGGAGATTTTCTCAGCCAATTTTTTCCGAAAGGCTGTGTCAAAAATCCAATGTTTTCCCGCAAAACCGCACTGTTTTTCCCGTTAAAAAATGCATAAGTACCCCATGGACTCCCATAAGCTTTAGAAATTCCAACAATAGGAGGCGCTTATGAAATTCATACAGACACTTTCCCGGAAAGGGGCAGTTCTTCTTGCAGCCGCCGGCATCATTCTGGCCGGTACCGTTTTCTGCCGCTTGAAAATGCCCGCTCCCGCCATGCAAACCGCCCAGACCGACCGCATTCTCCCCATCTACTCCGTGGAGCGAGACAACAAAACCGTAGCGCTGTCCTTTGACGCCGCTTGGGGGAATGAAGATACCCAACAGCTCATTGACATTTTGAACGACCACGGTGTAAAAGCCACATTTTTTCTGGTCGGGCAATGGGTGGACCGGTATCCCGAATCGGTCAAGGCTTTGGCGGAGGCAGGAATGGACGTTATGAATCACTCCGATGACCATGCCCACTTCTCTCAGCTGTCGGAGCAGGACATCATTTCCAACGTCAATGCCTGCAACGATAAAATCGAAGCCATCACCGGGACCCGCCCCACGTTGTTTCGGTGTCCTTACGGGGAATATGACAACCACGTAGTATCCGCCGTCAACAGCATGGGCATGCATGTCATTCAATGGAATGTGGACAGTTTGGATTGGAAAGAACTGTCCGCACAGGAGATTACCGCGCGGGTCACAAAGCAAGTGGTTCCGGGCAGCATCATTCTGTTCCATAACGCCGCACTCCATACGCCGGAGGCGCTGCCGGGCATCATTGAGTATTTGCAGCAGGAGGGCTATGAAATTCTGCCCGTCTCCCAACTTATTCTCTCCGGTGATACCGTTATCGACCATACCGGTCGGCAATCCAAGGTTTGACCGGGGATTTGATGCAAAAAAGCCCTGTGCAAACGTCGCACAGGGCTTTCCACAACTTATGAACGTTTTTACATAATACCGGACCGTTCCATGCTTGCTGCTACGATGGCATTCAATTTTCTGGCCGGATAATACATGAGCAGCCCGAATACCGTAAACCCAACGCTCATCAGCACCAGAATCACACCGCAGCGCAGATAGGTATCGCCGTACATTCCGCCGATGGTTTCCCGAATCATATCCATACCATAATGGAACGGCATAACCGGATAGAGCTTCTGGAAAATTTCCGGCAGTACATGCACGGGATAAGAGCCGCCGGAGCCGGCCACCTGAATGACCATGATAATCACCGCAGCGCATTTGCCGATGTTGTCCAGCGCATACACCAGCGCATAGTTCATGGCCGAGAAGTTCAAGGAGCACAGACAGCAGGCCAATACAAACCGCCATGGGGATACGGACTGCATTCCCACAAAATACAAGCAGCCAAAGCTTGTAACCAGCGCCTGCGCTAAAGCGATGAGCAAAAACGTTGCAAACCGGGCAAAGTACCGTTCCGTTGCCCGATACCCGGCAAATTCCGGCTGACTCACCGGCACCCGCAGCAGCACCACGGACAGCAAAGAGCCCACAAACAGCGCCAGCATAATGTAATAGGGCGCCATTGCCGAGCCGTAGTCCTGAATTTCATAGACCACTTCCGTGTTCATTTGCACCGGAGAACTGAGGTAATCCGGCAAGCTGCCCGGGTCATTTTCCAACAGCTCGCTGAACTCCCGGAATGCCTCACTGCCGGTCACATTCTCCACCGTGGTTTTCAGCCGGCCCAAATCACCGGCAATGGTATTTGCCAAGGTGATGCCCGTTTGCAGCGTTGTCTGCGCTTGCCCCAACGCCCCGGCATAGCCGTCCAGCGTGCCCGGCAATTTCGTCATGCTGCCGGAGGCAATGCCCAATAATTCCTGCACAGAGCGAAGTGTGGTCTGGGTTTTCTCGTTGGTCTGCTCCAAATACGCCCCGACCTGGGGGTTCGTTTTCAGCGCCGCGGTCCGCAGACTTGTCCGCGCCGAGGCAACCAGCTGAACCAGAGAATCCATCACGTTATAATCCGTAATGGCAGGCAGTTTTTTCCGCAGGTCCTGCAAATCCTGAATGGCGCTGTCCAGATAGGGGCGAACCTCTTCCGGCAACTTTTCCCGCACCGTTTGCAGCGTCTGAATCAGTTTGTCCACCCGAGCAAGCACGTCCTGCGTCTGCTGATTGGTAGGCTCCAAGGTAGACCAGCTTGCAAGGGTCGTCTCCAAATCCGACAGCGCGGCATCGGCATGATTCAGAATATCCAGCACATCGGCATTGGCCGTTTGCGCCTTATCCGAGGTAGAATCCGCAAAATTTCCGATTTCTCCCACCAAAGCGCTGCCCTCGCCCAATATTTGATTCACGTCCGCCGCAGTCAGATTCGCCACGTCCAGCAAGCTGTCCGCGTCATCAATCACCTTTTGCAAGGACGCCAACACTTCGCTCAGCTGCTGTGCTTGATTTTGCGCATCGCCGATTTTCTCCGTCAGCTCATTTGCTACCGCCTGCGGGTCCATTCCCATGGCGGAAAACAGTCGGTTGGAGGTTGTAATGGCCTCCGCCACCTTTTCCACAATGGTGGTATTGATTTGCGCCTGCACCGCCGTTTTTGCTTTGCTGGTAATTTTCGGTGCAATGGCATTTTTCTTTTCGTTTTCGTAATATTCGATTTCCGGGTGCCGCAGGTCGCCCTCCAACACGCTGACAAAATCTCCCGTAAAGTTCGCCGGGATAATCAGCGCCGCGTAGTAGGCGCCGCTGTATACGCCCTCCAAGGCATCATGGGCATCGTCCACAAAGACCCAACCCATCTGGTCGTTGGTCTGCAAACCGTTCAGCACCAACTCGCCGATGTTCAGCTCCATGCCCAGCATTTCGTATCCCTCGTCCTGACTGGCCACGGCAACCTTGATATTTCCCGTAGAGGACGGACCGTAGGGGTCCCAGTTGGACAGAATGTTGAACCACGCGTACAGGCAGGGCACCAAGCACAAACCCAACAGCACCACAACCACCACAACGCTAGCAGTCAGCCGCCGCCAATCGTCTCGAATGATTTCTCCGATGTGTTTCACGGCTGCACCTCCTCGTCAGAATGTTCTTCCGGGGA
>CAJMMY010000056.1 GCA_905214605.1 uncultured bacterium
AATACTGGTCTCCGGTGGACTGGTACAACGGCGGCATGGAGCACACCACCCTGCATCTGCTGTACAGCCGGTTCTGGCACAAGTTCCTGTATGACATCGGCGTGGTGCCCACGGCTGAGCCCTATCGGAAACGCACCAGCCACGGCATGATTCTGGGCGAGGGCGGCATTAAAATGTCCAAATCCCGGGGCAACGTGGTCAACCCCAATGATGTCATTGCCGAGTTCGGCGCCGACACCATGCGTACCTACATCATGTTCATCGGCGACTTTGAGAAAGCTGCTGCATGGTCTGCCAATGCCGTGAAGGGCTGCAAGCGTTTCCTGGACCGTGTGTGGAATCTGGCAATGGACCAGGAGCACACCGGCGAGGATTGCTCTCCCGCCAACGAGGCTGCCGTCCATCGGACCATCAAAAAGGTGGGCGAGGACATCGAGGCAATGAAGTTCAACACCGCCATTGCCGCCATGATGGCACTGGTGAATGACTTCTATCAGAACGGCGCAAGCCGGGGCGATATGAAGACGCTGCTGATGCTGCTGTCTCCCTTTGCACCGCACATGGTGGAAGAGCTGTGGGAAACCATGGGCTTTGCAGCCGCAGAGGGCAAAATGGCCTGCCAGATGCCTTGGCCCAAGTATGACGAGGCAAAGATGGTGGAGCGGGAGAAGGAAATCGCCGTTCAGGTCAACGGTAAGCTCCGCAGCACGGTGAAAGTGCCTATGGATTCTGCCGATGAGGACGTGATTGCCGCCGCCTGCGCTGATGAAAAAATTCAGAGACAGATGCAGGGGATGCAGCTGGTGAAAACCATTGTTGTGAAGAACAAACTGGTGAATTTGATTTTGAAACCGGAAAAATAAAGTTTCGTTCTTGACAAAAAACAGGTTTCTCATTATAATAGCAATGTTAATGCCATAGAAAATTGTTTATGGCCCTTGAAACACTGCAAAGTGATTTTGGAGGGAGGGAAATAACTTGTCCGAAATTATCGTCAGAGAGAACGAGTCTCTGGATAACGCTCTTAAAAGATTCAAACGTGACTGCGCAAAAGCTGGTATCCAGCAGGATCTGAGAAAGAAAGAATACTATCAGAGCCCCAGCGTGAAACGTCGCAAAAAATCCGAGGCAAGAACAAGAAAAAGCGTTATTATTAATCGTAGAATGAAAAACGAGAGCACTTGGTGCTCTCGTTTTTTCTGCTCTTTTTTGATTTACGGAGTGATTTCCCGGGGGAACCCTGCAATATTATGGGATACGGAGTGACCGCAACTTATGGAACTGATTAAGCTGTTTGACCAACCTGTTTTGTCCTATGAGATGGACTATTATCAATATCTGCAGCCGGCCTATCTGATGCGTCTGACTGCAACGGCATCTTTTGCGGCGCTGCGGGATTACGGCTACAACTATGTGGATTTGATGGAGCAAATGGGCGCCACTTGGATGATGGGCATGGTGGACATGCACGTGATGAAGGACCTTACGGTGACCAATCGGGATACCCAGTTGGCGCTGTATGCATCGCCGCTCCATCGGAGCCCGGCTAACTTTATGCTGCGGGTGCTGGCGGTGATGGACCATACGGTGATTTCATGGACCGACGTGTGCGTGATGGTGGTGTCCTTTCTGGAGCGCCGCTTTGTACCCACGGCGGAAGTTGTGGAAAAATTGGGCAAACCGGCCAATGAGATTGTTCTGCCGGCTCCTCAGCGGCTGATGCTGCCGGAGGATATGGACTTTGCCTTTGAACAGCCGGTGCGGTTCTTTGATTGCGACCGAAATCAGCATTTGAATGCTTACCGCTATGCGGATTATATCTGCCAGGCGGCGGGATATTGGGACGCCGGTGAGCACATCAAGGCGGAGCAGTTGCGCATTGAATATGATTCCGAGTGCCGCCCCGGCGAGGTTTTGTCCATTTTCCGCAAGGAAACCGAAGAGGGTGTTTATGTCAAAGGTCTGAAAAAGGACGGAAAGCTTTCTTTCAGGGCACTGATGCGGCTGGATGGAGCAGAGAATGCCCTATGATGAAGCTGCTGGAGTATGAGGTAACGCCTTACGACACGGATTATTTCCGCTGCGTCTCCCCGGCAAATTACCTGAAGATGATGGAAAGCGCCGGGTTTATCGCCTTGGAAACCTACGGTCTGGAAATGCAGCAGATGATTGAACAGCTGCAGGCTACTTGGATGATGGCGTCGGCGGAATTGGAGGTATTCGGTCAGATTCACGAAATCGGACCGGTGCAGCTGTACGGCGAGCCGCCGGAAATTTCCGGTCCGCTGCTGACGGTTACGGTACGTTTGCTCCGGAATCGGGAATTGATTGCACAGTGCCGTCTGCACAATATGGCGGTGAATTTCAAGACCCGGAAGGTCATTCCGCCGGGAGAGGTTTGCCGGCATTTCGGTGTGAACTGCGAAAACAGCGGAGGAAAAGCCCCCCGATTGGTTTTGCCGGAGATGATGGAGCCCACCGACGAAATTCATATCCGCTATTCCGATTGCGACCACAATCGCCATTTGCGGGCCATTAAATATACCGATTACGTCTGCGATGCGGCGGAATTCTGGCAGGGGCGGGTACCGAACCGTGCAAAGCGCCTGCAGATGGAATATATGCGGGAATGCAGAGCAGGGGAAACGCTGACCTTGTATTCCAACCGGGAGACCCCGGGAACCACCTATGTTGTGGGAAAGCGGCAGGACGGTTCTGACGCGTTCCGCGCTTGTTTGGAAATGGAGGCAGATGCAATATGAAAGTTGAAACCCGACTGCGTGACGGTGTTATGGACTATTTCGGCTATGTCAGCCCGTCGGAGCTGCTCCGGGAGGCGGACCGCAGTAATATTTTGCAGTCCGATGCAGAGGGGGTCGGCTTTCTCCGCATGAAGGATACCCTGGGCGCCACATGGATGCTGGTGCAGGTGCTGATGGAGTTCCGAAAACCGGCCCGGGCAGGACAGTCCGTGACCATGGAAACCACCAACCATGAGGATTTTGGCGCGGCAATTCTCCGCCGGACGTCTTTGCAATCCCATGGAAAAGAATTGCTCCGGGTCAGCACGAAGATTCTTCCCGTGTATCTGAAGGAGCGGAAAGTGGTGCCACCGGAGAAACTGACGTCCTTGTGGACGCTCCCTGCCGGAGCGCAGGGGGAGGATTTGGAGCGCATTGTATTGCCGGAGAATCTGACGCTGTTTGAAGAAGTTCCGGTCCGGTACCGGGATTGCGATATGAACGGTCACATGACGGCTTACCGCTATTTGGATTTGGTCTGCGAAGCCATCGGTTACTGGGGAGAGCATCTCCATTTGCTGCGGCGGATGCAGATTGATTACCGGAAAGAATGTCTGCCCGGAGACAGCCTGCGGATTCTGCACGGTGCGGAAAACGGCCGGCATTACGTGGGCGGATTCAAACCGGACGGATCCTGCTCCTTTGCGGCATGGGCGGAGTCTGCGGAGGAGGAATACCCCTCCATTCGGACGCCCAACCCGGAAAACAACTGAATGGAACGAAAAAACCGAGGGATTTCCCTCGGTTTTCTGCATCGGAAAGAAACAAAGCCCCCGACCGTGCGGTCGGGGGCTTTGCGTTGATTCAGAACATTACATCTTCATGCCGCCCATAATCATGTTATAGGTCGTGCCGGGTTTGGTAATATCGAAACGGTCGTATTCGTAGGTTTCGGGGTCCAGCTGCGTTGCAACGCCGCTGCTCAGCAGCTCCTGCACCTTTTCATCGGAGTAACCGATTTTCTTCAGTTCCTCCACGGTGTGGTCGCCGGGATAGTTCATGCGGACCTCTGCCTTACCGGCATGCTTGAACTGTGCAGGTGCCACGGGGATACCGGTCTCGTAGCCTTCCACTTCCGTCTTGTACAGGAAACCGGCCTCCCAAGCCTGGGTATCCTTCTGGATATCGGTGAAGTCGGCAATGATGTCAAAGGGAATTCTGGTGCCGGCCAACTTCTCCAGCCAGTAATCCCGTGGATGCTTTGCAAACTCACGGTCCAAAATGGCGGTGATTTCTGCCTTATCCTTGGAGGCGGCAAAGTAGTTGGGCCAACGGGTCTTTGCGTCTTCCGGCATATCCATAATCTTGCACAGGTCGATGATTGCGGTTTCCCAGATGTTTGCCATCAGGTAAATCCACTTGCCGTCGCCGCACTTGAAGGGCTTTGCGGTGGGGAACTGTGCCTCACGAGGCGTGGGGTACGGGTCACCGTAGACACTGGTCATAACGGGCACGCCTGCGGTATACAGAGCGGAGCCGTACAGAGAGGTGACCACTTCCTCGCCCTCACCGGTTTTCAGCTTATGCACATAAGCGGCCAGAATGGCGGTTGCAAGGTATGTACCGGAGGTGACGTCGCCCATGCCGTAATAGGGAACGAAGGGTTCACCGCTGGGAGACAGACCGGAAATCATGCCGCTGCGGGCTGCGAATGCAACTGCGTCAAAACCGCCCCGGTCGGCATCGGGACCGGAAGTGCCGTAGCCGCTGGTGCTTGCAACGATGATGCCGGGTTTCTTCTGGGACAGGGATTCGTAATCCACACCCAGTTTCTTTGCGTCTTTCGGACGCAGATGGCTGATGACCACGTCAGCACTCAGGCACAAATCCACCATAGCCTGAACGCCTTCCGGTGTATGGGTATCCAAGCAAACACTCTTCTTATTGCCGTTGACGAACTGATACACGCAAGGGTCGCCGTTGACGATGGCACGAGCCATACCGGCGCCGCGAATCATATCGCCGTCACCCTCTTTCGGGTTCATGGTCTGTTTCAAAGCCGGCTCAACCTTAATGACTTCTGCACCCCATTCGCCCAGCACACGGCCGGCAATGGGACCCATCATGAAACTTGCCAACTCAACAACGCGCATTCCTTCCAAGAGCTTAATCATACCAACGTCCTCCTTGTAAATTTTCTGCGGGAAGCCCCGCAATGAGTTCATGCTCATATTGTAGTTAATTTAACGCTTATCTGCAAGAATCAAATCCAAACAGATTGATTTGAAACCGACAATATGTTATAATTTTGTTGGTTTTAAAACAGTATGACAAACATTGATTGGGAAAAACGAATATTTTTCGAAAGAGAAAATCTGTTTTTCTTGTCAAAAGTGCAATAGAAACGCAAAAGGAGTGTCAGAATGGAATCGGAACGTTTGAACCGGAAACGGGCGTATTCCCAACGGGTGCTGCGGGAGACACTGTTGGAAATGCTGAAAACCACGCCGCTGCACAAAATCACCGTCACCCAGCTGTGCCAGCGGGCAGATGTAAACCGCACCACGTTTTACGCCAACTATCAGGATTTGTATGATTTATTTGGCTCCATTGCAATCGAGCTCCACGAAACCATTCGGAATGTGCTGCTCCAGTATGAAAATCTGGAGGGGAAAGTGTATTACAAGGTGTTGTTGGAAACCATTCGGGAAAATGCCGATGTCTGCCGGGCTGCGCTGCGCATTTCACAGCAGGAGTATCAGGAATTACACATTGACTTTGCCTACGGAAACATTATGGCAACCCGGGCATGGCAAACCAGTTTAGACGGCAACTTGATGGAATATCTGTTGGCGGGCACCCGGGCGATTATCAACCATTGGCTGGAAAGTGATATGTCTACGCCGGCGGAAGTGTTGGCAGACCATCTGTATACCTTGAACAATCGGCTGTTGGAAGTGGAAAACCTTTCGTTCTAAGGGTAAATAAAGCGGAAAAACAGGGCAGTTTTTGTCCAATCCGCGCATAGCAAGCGGCAGATTTCTGCCGCCGTTTTGTATTGTGTGAAGAAACTGTGGAAAACAAGGGAAAAGAGGCAAAAAGCAATTGTCGGAAAATTAAAAATCTGATATAATATCTCTTTGACTTTTGGAATGCGATTACGATATGATTGGAGGAAACGGGTCATGGGATTGCTGGAAACGACCTGCGTGGAAGTGACTGCGGCTGACGTGGAGAAGAGTGGTACGATGTCTTCCCGGCGTCTGATGCAGCTGCTGATTTTGGCTGCAATGGACCGCAACCGCGTAGAGGGCGGCAGTAAAATTCGCCTGCGGGAGCAGTTCGGCGCGGTATGGATGGTGCGCCGGGTGCGTATGGAGCAGTATGCACCGATTTATGAGGGCGACGTGCTGAATGGCTTTGCCACCGGTCGCACGATGCTGACCCAGGAAATTGCCTTGGGCGGAGAATTCCGCCGGAACGGTGAAACGGTTGCGCGCATCGAATTGGTGATGATTGCCGTGAATCTGAAGGAACGGTTCAAGCTGAAGGCAGCCGATGTGAACACCCTGTATCAGACCGAGCCCACCAATGAGGCGGAGGCATTTCCTCGTTTGGCCATGGACAGCGAATTCCCCTATGTCCATGAGAGAACCATCACGGAGGCGGATTGCGACGAAAATGCAAACCACTTTGCCTCTCATTGCTATGTGGATTTGGTGGCGCAGGAGGTCAATGTGCCCGCAGACGGAATGATTCGCCTGCTGCAAATCGACTATGTAAAGGAATGTGTTGCAGGAGACACGGTTCGTCTGGGCGCCAAAGCAGTGGAAGGAGGATATGCGGTGCAGGGTATTCATGCCAACGGAAAGCCTTGCTTTAACGCATACTGTGTCTATGCCTGAGAAAAAAATTCGTCTGGTGGCGCTGGATTTGGACGGAACGGCGCTGGATTCCCAAAAACTGATGCTGCCCGGCACGATTCGGGTCATCAATGAGGCGTTGGACCGTGGGATTGAAGTGGTGTTCTGCACCGGGCGGACCCGCTGTCAGTATGAGCGATTTTTGCCGGATTTGCCCAAACTGCGGTATGCCATCTGCGCCGGTGGTGCGGTGGTGAATCAGGTGCAGACCCGGGAAAAGGTGATTTCCAATGAAATCACGGTGGAGGAAATGCAGACCATTCTCGCCGTGGGGCAGCGCCACGGCTGTCAGCCGGTGCTGTCCATTGAGGGGGATTCCGTACATTCCCGGGCGGTTCATGAGAATCCGGCGCTGTATGCTCTGGAGGCTTATACCTATGAGCTGAACCACGGAACCATT
>CAJMMY010000057.1 GCA_905214605.1 uncultured bacterium
GTAATATAGAACTTTCCCTTGTTTTCCATGTGCGCTTTCTCCTTCATATCTCAAAACTGAATTCCGTAAATCATTCTGCCGGCTGTTCCGTTGCGTCCGGAGCCGGGGCAGGTTCCGGGGTTGTCTCCGGAACGGGGGTAGGTGCCGGGGTGGGTTCTGTGCTGGGCGCCGGAGTGGGTGCCGGCGTGGGGGTGGGTGCCGGGGTAGGCGTGGGCTCCACACTGGGACTGGGAGAGGGATATTTGATGTTCTCCTCGTGATAGTGGTAAATGCTGACGCCCTCGCTCTTCTTTTCAATCAGCTTGCCGGTGGCGCTGTCATAAATGCTCCGATAAGCCCAAGCCTTGTAGCCGGTGGCAGTATCGGGATACTTCGAGTTGGTGTAAATCAGCGCGGTATTGCTGCTCAGCTCCACATAGGTACCGTCATCGGTGCCCTGAATTTCCACCGTGAGGGAATTTCCGCTGACGTAAGCAACCAGCTTAATGGGATACTCCCGGTCGTTAGTAAATTTGAAGTCCGGGCTCTTCCAGCTGACCGTTGCATCAAATCCTGCGGGCAGATAGCCCACCGGGAAGTAATGGTTCACCCGGTAATCAATTTTCAGATTGGCCAGCAGCGTGCAGTAATACAGCGTGGAGGATACCTGACAGATACCGCCGCCCACTTCCTGCACAACTGCGCCGTTGGAATAGGCGCCCGCCTCTTTGTAGCCGCTTTCCTTGGTCCGCTGACCCAAGGTTGCGTTATAGGACAGCTGCTCGCCGGGCATCAGAACTTTTCCGTTCAGAGCTTTGGCTGCCAGCTCCACATTGTTGATGCGGTTGGCGCTGCTGCCTTTCAGACTGGTGGATTTCGATGCCAGCGTATCGTGGAACAGCACACTTTTCAGATGCTCCTCCGTTTCCTCCGGAACCGATACCGTTACCGGCAGAACCACAGTGTCGCCCACCTTGGCTGCGTCCCAGATTTCCTGCACATCGGCAACCTGAAAATCAATGCCAACCTGCTCCGGCACAATGCTGTCGGTTTCTTTATCGTAGTAAGCGTCCTTCATTTCCCGAACGGTTTCGTCGTGGAATGCAGTCAGGTCCGCTGCGTTTTCGCTATCCTCATTGGGCGTATAGGTCACGGTACCGAAATTGCGGTCGGCAATGGCTGTCAGAATCAATTCGGTGATGTCATTTTCATTCAGACGAATCTGGCTTGCGCCTTTCACCACGGTCAGCGTCTGCGCCTCCGTATCCAGTGTCCAGTTCTCCTCCAGACCTGCCCGAATGGGAATCAGCGCCGCCGCCACATGGTCGGCAATGGCTTTTTCGTCTGCCGCGGCAAATACTTCGTCAGACAAATCCTTGCCGATGACAAGGCTCTTCATAAATGTAACAGTATTGCCGAACAGATTGCCGTTCCGTCCGTAATCATAAGCCAGTTGGGCCGCCTCTTCCGCATTTTTCTGCAATCCTGCCTGGGCATAGGTGACGGAAATGCTGCCGCCGGGCAGCTTCACCGTAACCGCTGCATCGTCCAGATTGTCCCAGCCTTGGTCCTGCAGGCTCTCCGCTGCCTCGCTGAGAGAAAGTCCGCCCAGCGCGCAGCCGCCCAGCTTGACCCGGGGATAAACGGTCTCCATTTTTCCGGCTGCCACAGCCGCAATGGCGAAGAGCACCACCAGTGCCAGAATCAGAACTCCCACGATGATTCCCACCGTGCGGCCGCCTTTCCGGCTCTTTCCATGTACCGGGCGATGGTCCACTGCGTCAAAGGATGCGGTTTCCTGACTTGCCCGACGGCGTTTTTCATTCTTTTTCATTGCTTTTCTTACCCTTTATCTTTCATGCCGAACAATTCCCGAAGGAATGTTTCATCATCGCTTTCCGGCAGCGACTGCCGCTGAACATTATCCAGAATTTCCTGCAAGTAGGGGTTGCCCACAGCATTCTGTTCTGCCTGCACATCCAATAATTCGCCAATCAGCAGATTGGAAACCAAAAATCCCGAGGTGGTAAAGGCCCAACGTCCGTTGGTTTCCTTTGCCCAGCCTTTTTCCGCAAAGAATTTCAGCTTTTCCTCCAACGGCGCAAAGCTTGCCCGGAAGTGCGCCGTATAATCCCTGGCAGAAATGCCGTACGCCGTGCGCATACTCAGCATCAGGTATTCGTTCGCCCGCTCCAATTCGGTGATGGTCTCATGCTCATCGATGATTTCACCCCCGGTGAGCACACCGGTGATATAGCTCTGCAAATCCGGCACATAGCTGTACCGCTGATTGCCCACGCAGGAGTGGGCGGACGGACCAAAGCCCATATAATCGTGGAGCTGCCAATATTTCAGATTGTGCCGGGATTCCATGCCCCGCCGGGCAAAGTTGGAAATCTCGTACCGATGATAGCCGTGGCGCTCCAACATTTCGCTGGCATACAGATACATATCCGCTTGGGTATCGTCATCGGGAATGGCGTTGGTATCGTGGTACACCTGATACATGGGCGTACCCTCCTCCAATTTCAGACCGTAGCAGGAAATATGGTCCGGATTCCACCCGATGATTTTCGCCAGGGTATCCGCCCAGTCGGCTTTCGTCTGACCGGGCAGACCGTAAATCAAATCCACGCTGATGTTTTTAAATCCCGCCTGCCGCGCCATGCGGTAGGCTTTTACTGCCTGCTCATAGGTGTGCCGCCGACCGATTAACTTCAAAATCTTGTCGTTGGCGGACTGCACACCCATGGAAATGCGGTTGAATCCCTCTTTCCGCATCAGCTTTAAATCATTCAGCCGCATACTGTCCGGGTTCATCTCCGCGGTGATTTCCGCGTCCTTCAAAAGCCGATTGCTGGCTTTCAGTGCATCCAACACCTCGCACAAGCGCTTTGCCCCGTAATAACTGGGGGTTCCGCCGCCGAAATACACCGTATCAATGTAGTACGGCTGCATCCGGGGCAGACTTTCCTGAATATGGGTCAGGAGCGCCTGCTGATATTTATCCATCATCTGGTCGCTGTCCGGGCGGGAATAAAAATCACAATACCCGCACTTACTGGCGCAGAAAGGAATATGCACATAAATACCGACGGTTTCGTCCATGCCGGCGCTCCCCCATTTCTCTTGGTTCAAATTTCAGATTACAGCAGGCTGCACACGATTTCTGCGTAAGCAGCCGGGTCCTCCAAAGGCATACCGGCAATCAGGCAAGCCTGTGCGCACAGCACCTTGGCCATTTCCGCGCAGCGGGTCTTGTCCGTTTCGAATGCATGCTGCAATTTCTCATAAATCGGGTGTTTCGGATTCAGCTCCAAAACCCGGGCAGCGCGAATGCTGCCGTCATCACCGGGAATGGACCGGAAGTACCGCTCCATATCCAAGGTAATCTGACCCTCGCTGGTCAGGCACACCGGGTGAGACACCAGTGCGTTGCTCAAACGCACGTCAACCACCTGGTCTTTCAAGGTTTCCTTCAGGAATTCCAGCAGGTCCTTGCCGCTTTCCGCAGCCTCTTCCGCCTCTTTCTTTTCCTCCTCTGTGCTCAGGCCCAAATCGCCCTTGCACACGTTCTGGAAAGGCTTATCTCCTTGAGAATCCAGTGCCTGGAACACAAATTCGTCCACAGGGTCAGTGAGGTAGAACACTTCATAGCCCTTCTGCTTGACCTGCTCGGTCTGGGGCATGGACATTGCCATTTTCAGATTATCGGCGCAGACGTAGTACACCTTCTCCTGAGATTCCGGCATACGGTCCACATACTCCTGCAGCGTGCTCTGCTGGTCGGGACCCACCTGGAACAGCAGCAAATCCCGCACCATTTCCCGCATATCGGACACAGCGGAAACCGTTGCATACTTCAGCTGATGGCCGAACGCCTTGTAGAACTCCTCGTATTTCTTCCGGTCGCTGTCCATGAGCTTCAGCAGCTCGCTCTTCACCTTTTTGGTCAGATTGTTGGAAATCACCTTCAGCTGACGGTCATGCTGCAGCACTTCACGGGAGATATTCAGACTCAGATCGGGGCTGTCCACAATGCCGCGGACAAAGCGGAAGCAATCCGGCAGAATGTCTGCGCAGTATTCCATAATCATCACGCCGTTGGAGTACAGTTTCAGACCCGGCTTGAAGTCCCGGCTGTAGAAATCAGCGGAGGGCACGGAGGGAATGAACAGCATTGCCTTGTAGGACACGGTGCCCTCGGCATTGACCCGAATTACGGAAATGGGCTCGTTGGGGTCATAGAACATCTTCTGATAGTATTCCTTGCACTCGTCATCGGAAACCTCGCTCTTGCTCCGTTCCCAAATGGGCACCATGGTGTTCATTACGGTGTCCACCAATTCTGCCTTGTACTCGTACTTGGGCTTGCCGTTTTCGTCCTTTTCCTCGGACTCTACAAACTGATAGTCCTCAATGTCCATGGAAATGGGCCAACGGATATAGTCGGAGTATTTCCGCACCAAATCGCGAATGGTAATCTTCTCCAGGAAAGTGGAGTAATTTTCCCCGTCGGTATCCGGCTTGATGTGCATAATCACTTCCGTGCCCACGTCGGTTTTCTCCGGGCAGGGGGTGATGGTGTAGCCGTCGGTGCCGGTGCTGACCCACTGAGAACCGGTTTCCTCACCGTATTTCAGGGAACGGACCGTCACTTTGTCCGAAACCATAAATGCGGAGTAAAAGCCCACGCCGAACTGACCGATGATGTTGGTGTCGTTCTCGCTCAGGTCGTCTTTTTCGGACTTGAACTTCAAAGAGCCGGACTGTGCAATCACGCCCAGATTCTTCTCCATATCCTCTGCGTTCATACCGATGCCGTTATCCCGCACAGTGATGGTCCGGGCGTCGTTGTCCACAAAGATTTTGATTTTGAAATCATCTTTCTTGTAGGGCACCTTATCGTCCGTCAGAGACAGATAGCTCAGCTTGTCGATAGCGTCGGACGCGTTGGAAATGATTTCCCGAAGGAAGATTTCCTTGTGGGTGTAGATGGAGTTGATCATCAAATCCAAAAGCCGTTTGGATTCCGCTTTAAACTGTCTTTTTGCCATGGTATGGCCTCCTGATATATTGAAAATAATTGTATACAGATAAAAAGTACCCACAACGGTACAGTTTCTCATTATATCATATTGGTACAGTTTTTCAAGGGAACTTTATGAACGAAATAATAATATTGTAACCCGTAAAAAAACAGTATATAATCAAAGAAACAACAGCAAATGTCCCGAAAAACTGTAAAATCGGAGGTACTTCCCATGCCCACCAGTTGGAAACGCTCCCCTGCGGAGCTGCATAAGATTTATCTGGCCAATACCGAGGCTTTTTATAAGGTTGCAGGACGGGGTCTTGCCCCCCAGTTGGACGCATTTGTCCGGCAATGTGCCCTGGGCATGTGGAGCAAAAGCGGCGGTGTCACCCAAAACCACGTGGACGCATTCAATGCGCTGTATTCCAAAGGCACCGCCTCTCCCGGCTGGCTGCTGTGGCAGCTGACAGGGGAAGTGTGCAGCGCCGGAGCGTTTATGCCCCCGATTTTCTTCTGGAATCTGGCGGAAACGGACGCCAAGCGCCGCTCCGATACCTCCCGGGTATTTATCCGCATGATTACCAATATTTTGCTGTATCTGGCCGCCGTAGATGATGACGTCACTTGGGACGAGGCCGCTTATATCACCGATTGCTCCGCCCGGCTGACCGCCATTTGCGATTCCAGTGGGGTCAAGTCCTCCAAACCGGCGCTGAATGCCGCGGATTACGTCACCAGCGGTGAGCCACCGTTCACGGAAAAATTCGGTGCCGCCCCCGTCGCTGCCGGCGGAAATGCCCAAAAAATGGAAAAAGCTGCGGAAACCGCAACGGAAGTGCCCAAAAAGACCACGGAAGAACTGTTGAGCGAGCTGAATGAGCTGGTGGGTCTGGACGAAGTGAAAAAAGACGTAAACAGTCTGATTAACCTGATTAAAGTGCGGAAACTCCGGGAAGAAAATGAGCTGCCCGTGGCGCCCATGTCTCTGCATCTGGTATTCATGGGCAACCCCGGCACCGGTAAAACCACCGTTGCCCGGCTGTTGGCGCAGCTGTATGCTGGCATCGGCGTTTTGAGCAAAGGTCAGCTGGTGGAAGTGGACCGCTCCGGTCTGGTGGCAGGCTATGTGGGGCAGACGGCGCTGAAAACCCAGGAAGTGATTTCTTCCGCATTGGGCGGCGTACTGTTCATTGACGAGGCCTATTCTCTGGCCATGGGCGGTGAAAACGACTTCGGTCGAGAGGCCATTGACACCATTCTGAAAGCCATGGAAGACCACCGGGATGATTTGGTAGTCATCGTTGCCGGATATGACGGTCCCATGGAAAAATTCCTGACCTCCAACCCCGGTTTGGAATCCCGGTTCAACAAATATTTCTACTTCCCGGATTACACCGGCGAACAGCTGATGGCCATTTTCCAGAGCCAATGCAAGCGAAACGGCTATACCCTCTCCCCGGAATCCGAGGAAAAAGCCAACGCCATGTTCCGGGAAATGTATGAACAGCGGGACGAAAACTTCGGCAACGGACGCGCGGTGCGAAATCTGTTTGAGGATATGGTGATGCGCCAGTCCAACCTGGTGGCTGTTATGGAGGCCCCCACAAAAGAGGATTTGATGACTTTCCTGCCGGAGGACTTTGAAGACCCTGCCGACGGAGAATCATAAATAAAACCATAGGAGGGATTGCACTATGAATTGCCCATTCTGCGGAAAAGAAATGACTCTGGGATATATCCAGTGCCGGGACGGTGTGTATTGGACGGAGAAAAAGCAGCTGGTTTCCGCGCTGTCCGTTCTTGGAAAAGGCTGTACTCCCCTTGCCAACGGCGCTGCGCCGAATTCCGGCACCGTATTCGCCTACAAATGCGAAGACTGCAAAAAAGTTGTGATTGACTACGAAAAGTAAATGCAAGTACGCA
>CAJMMY010000058.1 GCA_905214605.1 uncultured bacterium
GGGGCGGTGCGGACATTCAAGCGGTGAAAACCGCCATCCAGACCATTCAGAGCGGCCACAATCTGCTGATTTTCCCGGAGGGCACCCGTGTGGCGGAGGACGGATTGGTGGACCCGAAAACCGGTGCAGTCCGTCTGGCAGCAAAATTGAAGGTGCCCATTGTTCCGGTGTTCATTTCCCGGAAGAAAAAGCCTTTTTGCCGGGCCAGACTGGTGATGGGCGAGCCGATGCCCGTGCCCACCGGCACCCATGAGGAGTATGAGGCATTTGCCGAGCACCTGATGGAGCATATTACGGAACTGGGGAAAGAAACGGTATGAAAGAAATCGTGTTGGCGGAATCCGCCGGATTCTGTTTCGGTGTGAACCGGAGCGTTTCCTTGGCGGAACAGATGCTGGACCAATATACGGAGTGCTACAGTCTGGGACAGCTGATTCACAACGATGACGTGGTGCGTCATTTTCAGGAGCGGGGTCTGCACGTGGTGAACACCCCGGAGGAGGTGCCGGAAGGCGCTCCAGTGATTATCCGGGCCCACGGTGTGTCCAAAGATGTGAAACAGCGGCTGCAGGCGCGGACGGAACATGTGGTGGATTCCACTTGTCCGAAGGTGCTGCGGATTCATAAGCTGGTAGCCGAGGCGGGCGCCGAGGGCCGTCAGGTGGTGGTCATCGGAACCCGGACGCACCCGGAGGTCATTGCCATTTGCGGCTGGTGCGAAGGGGCAGAGGTGTTCGAAAATGCCGATGAACTGGAAAAGTATCTGGCAGAGCACCCGGATTTTGCACAGAAACCGATTACAATGGTCATTCAGACCACCCAGACCCGGAAGAATTTTGAAGACTGTGAAAAAAAGTTAAAAAAAGAGTGTACAAACCTCAAAATATTTGATACAATATGCGAGGCTACATCTACGAGACAATCTGAGGCAATCAAACTTGCAACGGATTGTGATGCCATGGTAGTCATTGGCGGAAAGAAAAGCGCGAACAGTGTGCATCTTGCCGATTTGTGCAGGGAGCATTGCCGGAACGTGCAGTTTATTGAGAACTGCGGCGAGCTGGATTTGGCTTGTTTGCGTCCGGCGAACAAAGTCGGTATGACCGCCGGTGCCTCGGCACCCTCGTGGATCATTAAGGAGGTAAAACAAACGATGACAGACGAAATCAAAAACGAAGAAACCGCAGCAGGCGAAGTGACCGCTGAAAAGAGTTTCGAAGAACTGCTGGAGGAATCTTTTAAGACCATTTACAATGGTGATAAAGTTACCGGCGAAGTCGTAGCAATCACACCCACCGAAGTGAATGTGGATCTGGGTATGAAGTACTCCGGATTTATCCCCACGACGGAATTCACGGATGAGACCGGTGCAAAGATTGAGGACTGTGTCAAAGTCGGCGACAAGATCGAAGCTGTCGTCGTCCGTGTGAACGATGTGGAAGGCACTGTGCAGCTGTCCAAGAAACGTCTGGACGCAGCAAAGAGCTGGGAGACCATTGTTGCTGCTGCTGAAAGCGGCGAAGTTCTGGAAGGCGTGGTCACCGAGACCAATAAGGGCGGCATTGTTGTTTCCGTGAAGGGCAACCGCGTGTTCGTTCCCGCATCTCAGACCGGTCTGCCCCGTGAGGCTGACATGAACACCATGGTGAAGCAGACCGTGCGTCTGAAAATCACCGAGGTGAAGGGCCGCCGCGTTGTCGGCTCCATCCGCGCTGTGCTGCGTGATGAGCGCCGCGCTGCTGCTGAGAAGGGTTGGGAAGAAATCGAAGTCGGCAAGCACTACGAAGGCGTTGTGAAATCCATTTCTTCTTACGGTGTGTTTGTGGACATCGGCGGTGTGGACGGCATGGTTCACGTTTCCGAGCTGGCTTGGGGCCGCGTCCGCAACCCGGCAGACGTTGTCTCCGTGGGCGAGAAGATGGACGTTTACGTCATCAGCTTTGACAAAGAGGCTAAGAAGATCTCTCTGGGTCACAAGGATCCAAACGGCAACCCCTGGACTAAGTTCACCGAGACTTATCAGGAAGGCGACGTTGCTAAGGTCAAAATCGTGAAGCTGATGGACTTCGGCGCATTTGCAGAAGTTCTGCCCGGCGTTGACGGTCTGATTCACATTTCTCAGATCGCTGACCGCCGCATCGGCAAGCCCGGCGACGTGCTGACCGTGGGCGAAGAAGTGGATGCAAAGATCACTGCAATCGATGACGAGAAGCAGAAGATCTCCCTGTCTATCCGCGCTCTGCTGAACGACCGCGATGACGAGGACGAGGAGTAATCCTTTGTCAATCTGACAAAACATAAAAGAGGTTCGATTTTTTCGAACCTCTTTTTCTTATATCCGGCGATTGTAAAAAAACAGAAAACTTGAGGGAATCCGCGTTGACCGTGAAAAATAGGAGTGCTATAATCTAAGCCGAAATTTTTGATGTATTTGCGGGTGTGGGGAGGAATCGAGCGTGTCGGTCATCGACAGTCGGACAGAAGAAAATACACAGTTGTCTTCGGAAGAGCAACTGAGTACACTGCGGGAAATTATACAGCAGGAAGAGACGGTTCGGGAGGCGTTTGCCCAGGACCAACGGTATCTGGAAATGCTTTGTTGGGACTATACGGCGGTGTATATTCTCAATTTGGAAACCGGGATTGCGGAAACGCTGAAACTGGAGGGTATCACCAATACCATCAATCTCATGACCCGGCTGGAGGGAAAACACTTCGAGTATGCCGTGGATATGAAACGGTACTGCGACCGGTATGTGGTTCCGGAGAATCGGACGGAATTCTGGAACCGCATGAGTTTGGAAAGTCTGCGGAGAATCATGTCCGTGCAGGAGCGGATGCAGTTTCGGTATCAGAGCTTTCCCAATGAGGCGGGGCACGAATTTTTTGAGGTGCAAATCAGCCGCATGGAGGATTTGCAGGGAATACAGTCGGTTCTGATTGGATTCCGGCACATTGATGAGTTGGTGCAGGAAGAACGGACACAGCAGGCAAAGCTGAAGGAGGCATTGGCTGCCGCGGAGCTGAATAATGAAATCATTTCCACAATCAGCAAAATTTACGTCTCGATTTTCCGCATTGATCTGACGCGGGATTTCTATGAGGAAGTTTCCAGCGACAGCGAAATTCGCCGTCTGACCGGATTGCAGGGGAAAGCCTCTACCCGTATGGTGGAAATCTGCGATACATTTGTTGCGCCGGAGTATCATGACCGGGTGCTGCACTTTTTCCAGTTGGATACGCTGCCGGAGCGCTTGAAAACCGATGACACCACGGCCATTGAATACCTTGCCAAGGACGGAAACTGGCATCTGGCAAGATTTATTGTGAAAAAACGGAATACAGCCGGAGAGGTAACCCACGTGCTGTATGTGACCCGCATGATTAGCGATGAGAAACGGCGGGAACGGAACTGGATTTCCATTGCGGAGGAGGCAAGCCAAGCCAGTCAGGCGAAAACGGACTTCCTTTCCCGCATGGCGCATGATATTCGCACTCCCATGAATGCGGTGATTGGTTTTACGCAGCTGATGCGGGAGCACGTGAACGAGCCGGAAATCATTCTGAAACAGTTGGACAAGCTGGATACCGCAGAGCGGTATTTGCAGCAAATTGTCAACGATGTGTTGGACTTGACCCGCATTGAAAGCGGTCAGTTGAAACTTGAGGCGAAACCGACGTCGGTGACCCGGATATTCCATGAATACACCGATGATATCGGCGTGGGCGACCCCGGCCAGAATCTGAATTTTGATTGCAGGATTCATGATATTTACCATGACTGCGTAATGGTAGATGAACTGCGGATTCGGCAGATTTATATGAATCTGCTGTCCAATGCGGTGAAATATACGCCGGACGGGGGCACGATTACCATTGAGATGTACGAAGAGGAGATTCCGGACAGCCGGAATGTGCGGCTGATTTCCGTTGTGCAGGATACGGGCATCGGCATGACCGAGACATATATGCAGGAGATGTTCCAGCAGTTTTCCCGCGCTGTGGATACCCGGGTGAATAAAGTCCGGGGCAGCGGTCTGGGCTTGGCCATTGTGCGGCAGCTGGTGGATAAAATGGGCGGCACCATTGATGTGCAGAGCAAGCTGGGTGAGGGAACCCGATTCCAGGTGACTGTGGAGGTGCCGTATACGGATGGCTGCTGCAAGGGCAAACCGGTATTGCCGGAGGACAATGCAGAGACGGTGTGCAGCGGTATGCACTTACTGGTGGCCGAGGATAACGACCTGAACTATGAGGTGGTGTCCGAGCTGCTGGCAATGTACCATGTTTCCAGCGAGCGGGCCGAGGACGGTTCCGTGTGCGTGGAAAAGTATCAGGCGGATCCCAAGGCATACGATGCCATTCTGATGGATATGCAAATGCCGGTGATGGACGGCTTGCAGGCGGCTACCACCATTCGCAATCTGGAAAGCAACGGCACGGGGAGAATTCCCATCATTGCCATGACAGCCAATGCCTTTGAGGACGATGTCCGACGGTGCATTGCAGCCGGTATGGACGAGCATTTGTCAAAACCGGTGGACATTCACAAATTGCTGCAGGTTTTGGCGCGGCATGATAACCGCCGGTGAACGCAGTCAATATACGGCAAAAAGACAGGCGAGCGCCTGTCTTTTGCTGTTTCAATCCGCCCGGTGAATTTCCACGACGGAAACTTCAAAGGCTGTTTTTTCCACGGCTGCGCCCTCAATCACCTTGACGTATTGCCGGCTTTGCACTCGTCCGGTGAGGGAGACCACCGTGCCTACCGGCCATTGTGCGGTTTCCTTGGCTTTGATGCCCCATGCAATGCAGGGCAGATAGTCGCTGCGCCCATAGTGCCGGTTCACTGCCAGCATGAAATCGCAGATTTCCCGCCCCATAGGGGTGGTGCGGAGATTGGGCAGTTTGCAGAGGGTGCCCCGGAGGGCAACCGAATTTGCATCTGCGCCGTCGGCAGACAGCAGGGAATGGGCAAACACCGTGATAACCAGTTTGGAGCCCTCGCTGTGTTTGTTGTTGAAACTGCGCAGCTCTCCGGAAACTTGCAGCCGCTGCCCGGGGGCAATGGATGCGGAAGACAGCAGATGCTCCCGGACAATGACATTCAGGGTGTCTGCTGTGCCGGATAGGCGATGAATGGTCAGCGGAAAACGATAAAAGCGTTCTCCGCGGCTTTCGTGGGAAAAGACGGCATCGGTTTCCACCGTACCGCAAAGCTCCACAAGATTGGTTCGAGTTTGTTCCTCCATATTGCACCTCCGGCTGCCGGGACAGAGCAGCGGCTCTGTCGGTTCATTCTGTGTCATTCTATTCCCCGATGAGACCGGTTATGCCGGCAGAAAAAGCCACTTGCCAGAGGACTGTGTTCCGGGTATAATGAAGGTACTTTATGTGAAGGACGTGTTCAAATGGAACTGAAAGAGATTCTCGCCCGGTGCGACCATACCCTGCTGCGGGTGGACGCAACGCAGGCTGAAATTCAGAAACTGTGTGACGAGGGTATTCAGTACGGCTGCGCCAGCGTTTGCATTCCGCCCTGCCATGTGGCGGGCGCAAAACGCTATGTGGGCGATAAACTGCCCATCTGCACCGTGATTGGTTTCCCCAATGGTTATATGACCACCGCCGCAAAGGCTTTTGAGGCTGCTGATGCTGTGCGCAACGGCGCGGACGAGATTGATATGGTCATCAATCTGGCCATGGTGAAGGACCGCTGCTGGGACGAAGTCGCCGCTGACATTGCCGCCGTGCGGGAAAGCACTCAGGGCAAAGTGCTGAAGGTGATTATCGAAACCTGCCTGCTGACCGATGAGGAGAAAATCCGTCTGTGCCAGATTGTTTCCGATTCCGGCGCAGATTATATCAAGACCTCCACCGGTTTCTCCACCGGCGGCGCAACCCGGGAAGATGTGGAGCTGCTGCGGAAGAACAGCGCAGACCATTTGAAAGTCAAGGCTGCCGGCGGCATTAAAACGCTGGAAGACGCAGAGGACATGATTCGTCTGGGCGCAGACCGTTTGGGCACCAGTCGTATTGTGAAGATTGCATCCACCATGGAGCTGCACTAAGCAAGAATGTGATGTAAGGCTCTGGAAATCCAGACAGCCGGGATAGAGATGCCCAGCCATACCAAAGCGAAGGTTGGGCAAATCTGCCCCAGTAGATTCAGGGGCTCCCGGCTGTAATCCCAAACCTGCCAGTCCAAACAGAGATTCACCAGAATTCCCGTGCAGAATTCTGCGGCGGTAATGCCCACCGCGGAAAGCAGACAGCATTTTTCCGTGGAAAGTCCGGAGTAGTTGGCAAGCCAGTAGATGATGCAGGCGCAAACGCCGCCCAGTAGGAGCATGGACCAATGGGTCCAGCGGCGCCAAAGCAATTCCAGTGCGCCGTAGCCTACGGCGCCGGTGCAGTACACAGCGAAGATTTCCGGCAGAGACAAGTTTCGTCGGCCCCTTTCCTTGCAATACTGGTACTATGCCCGGAAACCGGAAAAATAAAAGGAAATCTGAAAAAATCTCTTGACATTCCTATGGAGAACTGGTATGATACATAGGCTAAAAGGAAGAAGGAACTGTCCTCACCCGGCAACAAAAGGTTCGATCGGGTCAATAAATGCCAACAGCCCCGGGCTCGTTGGGTGTTTATGCGTGGATCAGTTCGATCTGCGTTTTTTTTATTTTTTGGAGGTGTTGAATCATCGCAGCAACTGTGAATCAGATCAATGAAGAGATTCAGGGTCAGATCAACGAGTACATTACTAAGATG
>CAJMMY010000059.1 GCA_905214605.1 uncultured bacterium
CTGGCCAAGAAAATTCTGACGGAAACGGACATAGAAATTCTGATTTCCGTGGGAGACGGCCCCTATCAGGCAACGGCATGGGGCTGCGACCTGACGTACGATTATGTGAAAATCAACGGCGATTACCGGAGCTGAGCGAGGAAAAAACAATGGCAATCAATCATGAAGAGCGGGCACAGATTTTGGTAGAGGCTCTGCCCTATATCCAACATTATTATAATAAAATTATTGTGGTGAAGTACGGCGGCAATGCCATGGTCAGTCCGGAACTGCAAAAAGCCGTGATGGACGACATTGTGCTGCTGCGGCTGATTGGCGTCCAGGTGGTTTTGGTCCACGGCGGCGGCCCGGAAATCAGCGAGATGCTCCGCCGGGTGGGCAAGGAAAGCAAATTCGTGGACGGCTTGCGGGTCACCGATGAGGAAACCGCCGAGCTGGTGCAGATGGTGCTGGCCGGCAAGGTGAACAAAAATCTGGTGAACCTGCTCCAAAATGCCGGGGGAAAGGCCATTGGGCTGTCCGGTATGGACGGGCACATGATTGAGGCCAAAATGCAGGACGAACGTCTGGGCTATGTGGGAGAAATTACGAAAATCAACACGGCGCCCATTCTGGATCTGCTGGAAAAGGGATATATCCCGGTGGTTTCCACCATCGGCTGCGATGGGGAAAACCATGTGTACAACATCAATGCCGACACGGCGGCGGCCCGCATTGCCGGGGCGCTGAAATCAGAGAATCTGATTCTGATGACGGACATCAAAGGGGTGCTGCGGGATAAAGACGATCCGGAAACCCTGATTTCCCGTATCTACGTCAGCGAGGTGCCCCAGCTGATGAGCGAGGGCGTGATTCAGGGCGGTATGATTCCGAAAATGGATTGCTGCGTGGACGCGATCCGCCGGGGCGTAAAACAGGCCTGCATCATTGACGGCCGGGTACCCCATTCCATCCTGATTGAAACATTGACCAATGCCGGCATCGGCACGATGCTGACGCTGTAAAGGAGCGAACAACCATGACGAATCAAGAAATCATTTCCATGGGCGATGCATACGTCATGCCCACCTACGGACGGTTCCCGGTGGCATTTGAAAAAGGGCAGGGGGCAACCCTGACGGATTTTGACGGCAAAACCTATGTGGACTTTGCCTCCGGCATCGGCGTCAATTCCTTGGGCTACGGCTATACGCCTTGGGTCGAGGCCGTATCCCGGCAGGCTGCCGCGCTGCAGCATATCTCCAACCTCTATTATTCCGCACCCATGGCCCAAGTGGCCAAAACCCTGACGGAGCGCACCGGCATGGCGGACGTATTTTTCGCCAACGGCGGCGGCGAATCCAACGAGGGCATGATTAAACTGGCCCGGAAATATTCCTTTGACAAATACGGTATGGGCCGGTCCACCATTGTGACCCTGCGGCAGTCCTTCCACGGCCGGACCATTTCCACGTTGGCTGCCACCGGGCAGGACGTGTTCCATAATTATTTCTTCCCCTTTACCCAGGGCTTTACCTATGCCGTAGCCAATGACGTGGAGAGCGTCAAAGCTGCCTGCACTCCGGATGTATGCGCCGTGATGATGGAGCTGATTCAGGGCGAGGGCGGTGTGCTGCCGCTGGAGCAGGAATTTGTGCAGCAGGTGGCGGAATTCTGCAAGGAACATGATTTGCTGCTGCTGATTGACGAGGTGCAAACCGGCGTAGGTCGGACGGGCAGCTTGTTCTGTTTCCAGCAGTACGGAATTCAACCCGACGCGGTGAGTTTTGCCAAGGGCATTGCCGGGGGCCTGCCTTTCGGCGGTGTGATGGCCAATGCCAAGTGCGCGCAGGTACTGGGCCCCGGCACCCATGCCACCACGTTCGGCGGCAACCCCGTAGCCGCAGCCGGCGCCTGCGTGGTTCTGGACACCTTGGACGATGCATTCCTGCAGACCGTGGAAGAAAAGGGCGCTTATATCCGGGAAACCGTTGCCGGTTGGCAGCTGCCCGTGGTCACCGGAGTCCGGGGAAAAGGTCTGATGGTGGGCATCGGGGTAACCTGCAGTCACAAAGCGGCGGTGAGCGCCTGCCTGAGCGGCGGCTTGCTGGCATTGACTGCCGGCAGCGATACCATTCGGCTCTTGCCTCCGCTGAACATCTCTTATGAAGAAATCAATGCCGGTCTGCAGATTCTGAAGACTGTTCTGGAGGGAATCGCATGAACCGGAAAGAGCATTTCCTCACCTTGGGGGATTACTCCGGGGAAGAATTGAATGAGCTGCTGAATATGGCAGACCAATTGAAATATGAACAGAAACACGGCATCGAGCATCATCATCTGGCGGGCAAGACCTTGGGCATGATTTTCCAGAAACATTCCACCCGCACCCGGGTGTCCTTTGAAAGCGGTATGTATCAGCTGGGGGGCATGGCGATGTTTCTGTCCGGCAAGGATTTGCAGCTGGAGCGGGGGGAGACCATGCAGGATACCGCCCGGGCGCTCAGCGGCTATCTGGACGGCATGATGCTCCGCACGGAACGCCATGAGGACGTGGAGACCCTGGCGGAATACGCCCATGTTCCCGTTATCAACGGCCGCACGGAATTTGCACACCCCTGCCAGGTGCTGGCGGATTTGATGACCGTGCGGGAATACAAGCGCACCTTCCGGGGAAAAAAGATTTGCTACGTGGGCGCAGGCAGCAACGTGGCAAACTCTCTGATTGTGGGGGCGCTGAAGGTGGGCATGGAAGTTTCCATGGCTTGTCCCAAAGGCTATGAGCCTGCCGAAAGCGTACTGGAATTTGCTGCCGGTACTCAGCGGTTTACCCTCACGGAAGACCCTGTTCAGGCCGTTCAAGATGCAGACGCGGTGTACGCAGGGCTGTGGTTTTCCGGAGAAACAGAAAAAAATGAAAAAAATCTAAAAAAAGTCTTTTCAAATTACCAAGTAAATGATATACTGATTCGAAATGCCAAGCCGGACGCCATTGTCCTGCACTGTTTACCGGCCCACCGGGGTCAGGAAATCACCGCGGAGTTGTTCGAAACACACGCAAAGGAGATTTTCGACCAATCGGAGAACCGGCTGCATGCGCAGAAGGCGGTTCTGGTTCGTTTGTTGGGCGGCAGGTAATGCTGCTGCCCGGCAGGGCGCGCCGCGAAAGCGGTAAAAAATTTTACCCATTTTTCCGGTTTTACCGGGAAAACGGGAGGGTATGAGTATATAAAAATAAGAGGAAAGGTGTGCCTGCATGGAGAAAGCTTATCTGATTCTTGAAACCGGCGAAGTCTTCGAGGGAAGAAGTTTCGGCGCGCAGAAAGAGGGCATTGGAGAACTGGTATTTACTACGGGCGTTGTGGGATACGTGGAGAGTCTGACAGATCCCAGTTATTACGGACAGACCCTGATGTTTACGTTCCCCCAGATCGGAAATTACGGTATGATGCCGATGGACGGCGAAAGCAGCGCCTGCCATGTGCAGGGTGTTGTGGTGCACGAATGGTGCGACGAACCCTCCAACTTCCGCTGCCAGGGAACGATTGACGCTTACCTGAAGGAGCAGGGCGTGCCCGGCATCTGCGGCGTGGATACCCGCCGGCTGACCCAGATTGTCCGTGAGCACGGCGTTATGAATGCCATCATTGCAAGCAAGATTCCGGAAAATATGCTCTCCGAGCTGCGGGAGTACCGGGTGCAGGGCGCTGTACAGGCCACCTCGACCAAAGAGCCGGAAATTCTGCTGCCTGACGGCGAAATCAAGCGGAACGTGGTGCTGATGGACTACGGCGCCAAGAAGAGCATTGCCGACCGTCTGCTGGACCGCGGCTGCAAGGTCACCGTTCTGCCTTATAATACACCGGCAGAAGAAATTCTGAATCTCCGTCCCGACGGTGTGATGCTGTCCAACGGCCCCGGAGACCCCACGGATAACCCGGAATGCATTGCCGCACTGAAACAGCTGCTGGGCAAGGTTCCCATGTTCGGTATTTGTTTGGGCCATCAGCTGCTGGCATTGGCTGCCGGTGCGCAGACCACCAAGCTGAAATACGGTCACCGCGGCGGCAACCAGCCAGTCAAAGACCTGCGGACCGGCCGGAGCTATATCACCAGCCAGAACCATGGCTATGCAGTTGTGGCAGACGGACTGGATAAAGTGGGCGGCAAGCTGTCTTTTGTAAACTTGAATGATAACACCTGCGAAGGCGTGGATTACCCCGATCTTGGCGCATTTTCTATGCAGTTCCATCCGGAGGCCCACGGCGGTCCTCGGGATATGGAGTCCGCATTCGACCGGTTTGTAACGATGATGGGAGGAAATAAGTAATGCCTAGAGATACGAGCATCAAAAAAGTTCTGATGATTGGCTCCGGCCCCATTGTCATCGGACAGGCCGCGGAGTTTGACTATGCAGGCAACCAGGCTTGCCGGGTTCTGAAAGAAGCCGGTGTTGAAGTCGTTCTTGTCAACTCCAACCCCGCAACCATTATGACCGATAAGAACATGGCTGACTCCATTTATCTGGAGCCTCTGACGGCCGAAACGGTTATGCGTATTATTGAAAAGGAAAAGCCGGACTCCCTGCTGGCTGGCCTTGGCGGACAAACGGGTCTGACCATTGCCATGCAGCTGGGAAAATCCGGCTTTTTGAAAGCCCACAACGTCCGCCTGCTGGGCACCTCTCTGGAGGCCATTGATAAGGCTGAGGACCGTCAGCTGTTCAAGGACGCTATGGCGCGTATCGGCCAGCCTACCATTCCCTCCGAGATTGCCAACGAGGTAGAGCAGGCTGTGGAAATTGCCGAGCGCATCGGTTACCCCGTCATTGTGCGCCCCGCATTCACTCTGGGCGGCGCCGGCGGCGGTGTGGCATACAATGAGGAAGAGCTGCGCACCATCGCATTCACCGGTCTGGATCTGTCCCCCATTACCCAGATTCTGGTGGAGCGCTACATTGCCGGCTGGAAAGAAATCGAGTTCGAGGTCATGCGTGACGGCGTGGGCAACGTCATTGCCATCTGCTCCATGGAAAACTTCGACCCCGTGGGCGTTCACACCGGCGACTCCATCGTGGTGGCTCCCGCATTGACTCTGTCCGACCATGAGTATCAGATGCTGCGCACTGCAGCGCTGGACATTATCACGGAAATGGGCATCGAGGGCGGCTGCAACTGCCAGTTCGCCCTCAAGCCGGACAGCTTTGACTATGCGGTCATCGAGGTCAACCCCCGTGTGTCCCGCTCTTCCGCCCTGGCCTCCAAGGCCACCGGTTACCCCATCGCCAAGGTGGCCACCAAGATCGCCATCGGCTATACGCTGGACGAGATCACCAACGATGTCACCGGCAAGACCTGCGCCTGCTTCGAGCCTGCGCTGGACTACATCGTGGTCAAGTACCCGAAGTGGCCCTTTGATAAGTTCGTCTACGCCGACAAGTCTCTGGGCACCCAGATGATGGCCACCGGCGAGGTGATGAGCATTGGCAACAGCTTTGAGGCGGCCATGATGAAGGCGGTCTCCTCCATCGAGCTGGGCATGGACACCCTGACCCACAAGCCCTTTGAGGAGCTGACCGATGACGAGATCGTGGCCCACCTGCATGTGCAGGATGCGGAGCGCGTGTTCTGTGTCTACGAGGCCCTCAAGCGCGGCATCGACCACGAGACCATCTGGAAGATCACCAAGATCGACTGGTGGTTCCTGGATAAGATGCAGCACCTGGCTGACCTGGAAAAGGGTCTGGCAAAGTGCAACGGCGTGCTGAGCCTGGAGCAGTATCAGACCGCCAAGAAGTATGGCTTCCAGGATAAGACCATCAAGCGTCTGGCACAGGTGGATGCTTTGCCTGTGGAGAATTACCGCGCTGGCTTCAAGATGGTCGATACCTGTGCTGCTGAGTTCTCGGCCAACACCCCCTACTTCTACTCCACCTACGACGGCGACAACGAGGCCGCCGAGTTCATTGCTGCCAGAGAGGCAGAGGCTGCCGCCAACGGCCAGCCCAAGAAGAAAAAGGTGCTGGTCTTTGGCTCCGGCCCCATCCGCATCGGTCAGGGCATCGAGTTCGATTACTGCTCTGTTCACTGTGTCTGGACCCTGAAGAACCACGGCTGCGAGGCCATCCTCGTCAACAACAACCCCGAGACCGTCTCCACCGACTTTGACACCGGCGACCGTCTGTACTTTGATCCCCTGAACCCGGAGAGTGTGGACAACATCATCGCCACCGAAAAGCCCGATGCCTGCGTGGTCCAGTTCGGCGGCCAGACTGCCATCAAGCTGGCAAAGCACATGGACGAGATCGGCCTGCCCATTCTGGGCACCCCGGCGGATGCCATTGACGAAGCAGAGGATCGTGAGCGCTTTGACGAACTGCTGGAGCGCTGCAACATCCCCCGCGCGCCCGGCCGCACCGTGTTCAATCTGGAGGAGGCTCTGGCTGCCGCCGATGAGATCGGCCTGCCTGTCCTGATGCGTCCCTCCTACGTTCTGGGCGGCCAGAACATGATCGTGGCCTACACCAAGGCCGATGTCATCGAGTACATGGGCGTTATCACCGAGCACGTGGACATGGATCACCCTGTCCTGCTGGATAAGTATATCATGGGTACCGAGTGCGAGGTCGATGCCATCTGTGATGGCGAGAACTTCCTCATCCCCGGCATCATGGAGCAGGTGGAGCGTACCGGTGTCCACTCCGGCGACTCCATCTGTGTCTACCCGGCACAGCATCTGACCCAGGCCGAGATCGACAC
>CAJMMY010000060.1 GCA_905214605.1 uncultured bacterium
TGTCGCCAGCGGTGGATTTTGAGTCCACTACGTCTACCAATTCCATCACACCGGCATGGTGCGAATACAAGAGTGAGTATACAGCAACCATTCAAAAAATGCAAGAATTATTTTTTACCGATACAATTTTTCCACATCAACCCATTGGAGCTCCGGCAATTCAAAGGGTCGTTCCTGGCACACAATTGCCGAACAGCCTTCAATTCCAGGAATCAAATATCCCGTCACATTGGGCACCGGGAAGATAATCCGCTCCCCGTCTCTGCGGAATCGCAGCACTTCCCGGAGATTTCCCGCTCCGTTCAGTTTATATAGGCCCTCCCGCAGGCACCAAAGGTCAAAGAAATTGAACTGTTCCCGCTCCACTTCGTCCATCAAGGAATGGGCACTGGATTCGGAAATTTCCCGATGGGTTTCCACATCACAGCCCACCGGTGCATCGGACACCGCCACCAAAACATGGGTTTTGGTGTGGCTGATGGAGAAAAAATGCTCCGTATCGTTCACAAACCCCGGCTTACCATGCCCCGGCGGCGTCATTTCCGGCAAAGGCATCTGCCACACGGTACCCACAGCTTCTTCCAGCAGAGAAACTCCAAATGCGCTGCCCTTTTGCGGGCTGCGCGGTTTCTGCCGCGCCCGGTGTTCGTCTGCATTTCGGATATCTGTACAAAAAAGCGCTAACATTTTACCGTCTCCCGTTTCCAGAATTGTTCTTACTTTAAAATATAGCATATTTTGAAATCTTTGACTACCATTTTATTAAATTCTATGGTAAGATGTATCCGTTAATTTATGCTTATGAGGCGAACACTCTCCCAAGCAAAAAAGCAAAGGAGGAACCATCTTTGAAAAAAGTACTTGTATTGGAAGATGAAGATAATATCCGCAGTTTTATCGTCATCAACTTGCGCAGATATGGATATGAACCTGTGGAGGCAAGCACCGGTGAAGAGGCGCTGGAGCTGCTGAAACAAAATCCGGACGTGGGCATTGCACTGTTGGACGTCATGCTCCCGGGCATTGACGGCTTTGAAGTCTGCCGCCGAATCCGCGCCAGCGGCGCAAAAATCGGCATCATCATGCTCACCGCAAAAAGCCAGGAAATGGATAAGGTCAACGGTCTGATGACCGGCGCGGACGATTATGTGACCAAGCCCTTCTCCCCCTCGGAATTGATTGCCCGGTTGGACGCGCTGTACCGCCGCTTGGGCACCATTATGGAAGACAACAGCGGCATCATTCTGTCCGGTCCCTTCCGTCTGAACCCCGGCAACCGAATCTTCGAGAAGAACGGCGTTCGGATTCGTCTGACCCAGACGGAATTCGCCATTATGAATCTGTTTATGTCCAACCCCGGCAAAGCATTGTCCCGGGCGGATATTCTGGCGGAAATCTGGGGCGATGACTATGCCGGCGAGCTGAAAATCGTGGACGTGAACATTCGCCGTCTGCGTCTGAAAATCGAAGACGACCCCACCAATCCCAGCTATATTACAACCATCTGGGGTTTCGGCTATAAGTGGGGTTCCTGAACGGTATGGATCATTTCAAAAATTATGCAGGTCTGAAAACCCGCGCCGCCCTCAATGCTGTGATTTCCGTGGCTGCGCTGATTCTTTCCGGTCTGCTGTGCTATATGTTTCTTTCCCGGGGCTGGGTTACCCTGACCATCTGTATGTTCGTCATACTGGGCGGTCTGGTGGTTTATGCCAACTTTATGTTTATTCACAGCATTACGGCGCCCATTTGGGAGCTGACGGAATTGGCCCATCGGATTTCCGACGGCGGCTACGGTTTGCAGGCCGTGAAGTGCGGCGAGGACGAAATCGGCGAGCTCACCGATGCCATCAACGAAATGTCCGTGAAAATCTGCGAGGCAGAAAAGGTCCAATCCGAATTCATTTCTTCCGTTTCTCACGAGCTGCGTACCCCGCTGACCGCCATCACCGGTTGGAGCGAGACTATGCTGTTCGATGAAAATATCACCGGAGATTCCCGCCGTGGTCTGGAGATTATCGGTCGGGAGGCCGGCCGTTTGACCAACATGGTCAGCGACCTGCTGGAATTCACCCGGATTCAGGACGGTCGGTTCAAGCTCACCATGGAATTGGTGGACATCACCGCCGAACTGGAAGACGCCATTATGGCATACAGCGATTTACTGAAAAAAGAACACATGAAACTGATTTTCGAGATTCCCGAGGGTGAGGTTCCCCTCATCAACGGCGACCCCGAGCGTCTGCGTCAGGTGTTTCTGAACATTTTGGACAACGCAGCAAAATACGGCACCGGCGGCGAGACCATTGAAGTCAAGCTCCGCTGCAATGCCGATACGGTTTCCATTTCCTTCCGGGACCACGGCCCCGGAATCCCGGAAAATGAGCTGAGCCATGTGAAAGAAAAATTCTACAAAGGCAGCTCTCACGTCCGGGGCAACGGCATCGGACTTGCCGTGTGTGAGGAAATCATTACCCGTCACGGCGGCGAGCTGACGATTGCCAACGCCCCCGGCGGTGGCTGCTGCGTCACCGTAAAACTCCCCTTGGGAGAGTCTCAAATGGTAGAACCGAGGTAACTATGAGCAAAAACAACCAATCCGTTTCTTTCCGCACCAGTATCGGCGGTCAGGCTCTGATGGAGGGAATCCTGATGCGCGGACCGTTTAAGCAGGCCATTGTCTGCCGCACAGCCGACGGTCTGGTGGAAACCGTGGAGGACGTCAAACCTTTGAAAGAAATCAGCCCCATTCTGGGCCTGCCTCTGATTCGCGGCTGCGCCGCACTGGTCACTTCCATGTATCACGGCATGAAGGCATTGTCCTACTCTGCCTCGCTCCTGCCGGAAGACCAGCAGGAGGAGCCCGGCAAGCTGGACCTCTGGGTAGAAAAGCACTTTTCCGATGAAACCGCCCAGAAACTCATTATGGGTCTGGCTATGGTGTTCGGTCTGGTTCTTTCTCTGTTTCTGTTTCTGTTTCTGCCCACCGTTCTGGTGGGTCTGATTCCGTCTATTCACGAAAACTTCTATGCCCGCACTTTGGCAGAGGGTGTCTGCAAGCTGGTGATTTTCTTCATCTACCTGGCCTTGTGCGCCAGAATGCCGGAAATTGCGCGGGTGTTCCGTTACCACGGTGCCGAGCATAAAACCATTTTCTGTTATGAACGGAATCTGCCGCTGACGGTGGACAACGTACGGATTCAGCCCCGGCTGCATCCCCGCTGCGGCACAAGCTTTATGTTTGTGGTCATTATCATCAGCATTCTGGTGGGTTCTCTGATTCATGTTTCCAACACCGGTTTGCGGATGCTGTGCAAACTGGCCGTTCTGCCCATCATTGTGGGCATCAGCTATGAAATTAACCGTTGGGCCGGCGGTCACGACAATCTGCTTTCCGCCATTCTTTCCTGGCCCGGCAAGCAGGTGCAGCGCATTACCACCAGTGAGCCCGACGACGGTATGATGGAATGCGCCATTCGCGCTTTGGAGCTGGTGATTCCGGAGGAAAAGGGCGCAGACAGCTGGGGCAGCTAATCTATCTCAATCTGATTTCAGGTGATTGAAAAATGCTGAAAACGTACAATCAACTTTATATTGATACCCGCAACGTGCTCCGGGCAAACGGCGTAGAGGCTGCCAATTTGGAGGCCCGATTGATTGTTGCCCGCGCTGCGGGAAAAACTGCGGACGAGCTGGTCCGGGATTTTATGCTGTATGCCAACCATCCCATCATGGACGCTGCCGCAGCAATGCTCCGCCGGCGGTTGGAGGGGGAGCCCTTGGCTTACATTCTGGGCAGCTGGGAGTTTTACGGTCTGGACTTGAATGTTTCCCCGGACGTGCTGATTCCCCGTCCGGACACGGAAGTTCTGGTGGACCATGCCGTGCAGACATTCCGGGGCCGCATGAATAACCCCCGGGTGTTGGATTTGTGCTGCGGCAGCGGCTGTATCGGCTGTGCCATCGGCAAGCAGCTGCCCATGTCCCGCATTGTCATGGTGGACTTGAGCGAAAAGGCTCTGCGGGTGGCCCGGTCCAATATTATGAAATGTATGCTGGGTGCCAAAGCAGCTTGTATCCGGGCAGACGTCTTTGACGGTCCCCCGGCGCAAATCGGAACATTTGATTTGATTGTGTCCAATCCCCCGTATATCCGCAGCGATGAGATTCCCACATTGGATCATTCCGTGCGGTCTTATGAGCCCGTCACTGCATTGGACGGCGGCGAGGACGGTTTTGATTTCTATCACGCCATTCTGGAGCGTTGGACCGATTGTCTCCGTCCCGGCGGCTATCTTCTGTTCGAAGTGGGCGAGGAGCAGGCCGGACCGGTGATGGAAGAGATGCGGCAGCACGGTTTTCAGGATGTTACCGCAATTTTGGATACCGGCTGTACCGAACGTGTCGTATCCGGTCATGTATAATCAGTGTTGTAAATAACAGTTCAAACGAGGTGTTTCAAATATGGCAAAAAGTACCATGGGAACGGTCACCCAGCCGGGGCAGGCCGATGACAAGAAAAAAGCGCTGGAAACCGCTCTGGCGCAGATTGAAAAGAATTTCGGCAAAGGCGCCATTATGCGTCTGGGCGACGATATCCCCGTTAACGTAGAGGCCATTTCCACAGGCTCTCTGTCCTTGGATTTGGCGCTGGGAATCGGCGGTGTACCCCGGGGCAGAATCGTGGAGGTCTACGGCCCGGAATCCTGCGGCAAAACCACCCTGGCGCTGCACATTCTGGCAAGTGCTCAGAAATTGGGCGGCGATGTGGCATTCATCGACGTGGAACACGCACTGGAGCCCGCCTATGCCCGGGCACTGGGCGTAAACATCGATGAGCTGCTGATTTCTCAGCCGGACACCGGCGAGCAGGCATTGGAAATCACCGAGCAGTTGGTGCGCTCCGGTGCCATTGACTGCGTGGTGGTGGACTCCGTGGCTGCGCTGCTCCCCCGCTCCGAGTTGGAGGGCGAAATGGGCGACAGCAGCGTGGGCGTTGTGGCCCGTCTGATGAGCCAAGCGCTGCGGAAGCTGGCAGGTATTGTGTCTAAAACCAACTGCGTGGTGGTGTTCATCAACCAGCTGCGTGAAAAAATCGGCGTGATGTACGGCAACCCGGAAACCACTCCCGGCGGTCGGGCATTGAAGTATTTCTCCAGTGTGCGGATTGATATGCGCCGCATCGAAACGCTGAAATCCGGCTCCGAGGTCATCGGCAACCGGACCCGCGCCAAAGTGGTGAAAAACAAGGTCGCTCCCCCGTTCAAAGAGGCGGAATTCGATATTATCTACGGCGAAGGCATTTCCAAGGTGGGTGAAATCATCGACCTGGGCGTGAAACTGGATTTGATTGAAAAGGGCGGCGCATGGTTCACCGTCAACGGCAACCGTATTCAGGGCCGGGATAACGTCCGTCAGTTCCTGCTGGAAAATCCCGATGTGGCCGATGATATTGAGCAGAAGATTCGGAACAATGCCTATAAGCTGCTGTCTCCGCAGGCGAAAAAAGCCGCACAGGCTGCCGGTCGGGCAGTGGACATCAGCGCCGACGATTTTGAAGGCTGATGACGGAGCTGCCGGAATCCGCCAAAAACCGCGCCCTGCGGATTTTGGAACGGCGGGACGTCTCCCGAAAAGAGTTGGTGCGTAAGCTGACGGAAAAAGGCGAAAGCAGTGAAGACGCCGAGCTGGTGGCCGATTGGCTGTGCGGTCTGAACGTCATTGATGACGGTCGGTATGCCGCCATGATTGTCCGCCATTATTCCGCCAAAGGCTACGGAAAATCCCGGGTGCAGCAGGAGCTGTATCGTCACGGCATCGAAAAAGAGCTCTGGGAAGAGGCTTTGGAGCAGTATGCTCCCGGAGAGGAAAAAATCGATGCCCTGCTCCGCAGCAAGTGCCGCTCCAATCCCCCGGACCGGGCCGAATTGAAAAAAGCCGCCGATGCGTTGCTCCGCCGGGGCTTTTCATGGAAAGAAATCAACGCCGCCAGAGACCGGGTCTTTGGCGACCATGATGATTACGAAGAAATTTATTGAGAGGGAATCCAATTTGAAAGTTAGTTTTATTTCTCTGGGCTGCCCCAAAAACACGGTCAACAGCGAACAGATGCTGTATCTGACCCGGCAGGCCGGACATGAAATCGTCACCAATGCGGAAGAATCCGACGCTGTGGTGATTAACACCTGCGCGTTCATCGAGAGCGCCACGCAGGAGGCCATTGATACCATCATTCAAATCGGCGAACTGAAAAAAGAAGGCAAGGTGAAATATCTGATTGTTGCCGGCTGTCTGGCACAGCGGTACCGGAAAGAAATTCTGGAAGAGCTGCCGGAGGTTGACGCGCTCATCGGTATTTCCAGTTTCGGCGACATTGTAGACGTGCTGGATCAGGTTGCTTACGGTCACAACGTAGAGTATTTCAAAGACAAAAATGCCCCCGTGGAAGAAATCGGCCGTGTGGTCAGTACCGGCAGCAGCTGGGCTTACCTGCGGATTGCCGAGGGCTGCAACAACTGCTGCGCCTTCTGCATTATCCCGTCGATCC
>CAJMMY010000061.1 GCA_905214605.1 uncultured bacterium
CCGTCCGAAATATCGGACTTGTTATTTTGATTATCACAAATTATACAAGCCTGATAGAATTTTGACAATTACGCACTTTTTTGTATGTACTTACCATTTTGTGTATCCGTACAAAAAAGTGCGTTATTGCTTTTTCACAATTTGTTTGTTAAAAATATGTTATAGCGATGCTGTACTTCACAAAATTTGTTTGATTATTATTTTATGGAGGTTTCTTTCTTATGGAATTGAATCATGTTTTTACGCCCGGTAAAATCGGTACATTGGAACTGCCCAACCGTCTCGTTGTCAGCGCAATGTCCTCCCACATGGGTAATCCGGACGGTACCCCCAACGAAAACGTTAACGCTTATCTGGTCGCAAAAGTAAAAGGCGGCTGGGGTCTGGTGTTTACGGAAGACCTGGGTATCACAGAAGATGCCGGCAGCGACCCCGTTGTAGGCTCTCTCTGGAATGACAGCCAGATTCCCGCTTGGAGCGAAACCGTGCGTCAGGTCCACGAGGCAGGCGGTCTCATGGGCGCACAGCTCTATCATGCAGGTCGTCAGAGATCTCTGACCGCATACAGCACCCACCCGGTTGCTCCCTCTGCATTGAAAGAGCCCGCTGTCCCCTATGTTCCCCGTGCACTGACAATCCCCGAAATTCACGACCTGGTGAAGGCTTTCGCCGAGGCTGCTGAGCGCGCAAAGAAATGCGGCTTTGACTGCATCGAAATCCACGGCGCTCACGGTTATCTGATCAACCAGTTCATGTCCACCTTCTCCAACAAGAGAACCGATGAATACGGCGGAACTCTGGCAAACCGTATGCGTTTCCCGCTGGAAATCATCGCTGCAATCCGTGAGAAAGTTGGCCCTGACTATCCCATTCTCTTCCGTTTCAATACCTGCGACTACGTGGAAGGCGGCATTGAGCTCCCCGAGGCAATCGTGATGGCAAAAATGCTGGAAGAGGCCGGTGTTGACGCACTGCATTGCACGCAGGGTATGTTCGCCTCCAAGCAGGCAATCATCGCACCGGGATTCGTTCCTGTCATGCACTATGCTGAAAACGCTGCTGCCATTAAGTCCGCTGTGAAAATCCCCGTTCTGGCAGTTGGCAGATACAATGATATTTACATGTCCGAGGCTATGCTCCGTGACGAAAAGGCTGACTTCATCGTCATGGCCCGTGCATCTCTGGCTGACCCGGAGCTGCCCAACAAGGCAAAAGCCGGCAAGATTGACGAGATTATCCACTGTATTGGCTGCAACCAGGGCTGCACCGGTGAAACCGCTGTGGGCAACCCCGTAAACTGCATCGCCAACCCCCATACCTGCCGTGAACTGCAGTATGACCTGTCTCCCGTGGCCACGCCCAAAAAGGTGTTCGTAGCCGGTGCAGGCGTGTCCGGTCTGGCAGCTGCATACGGCGCTGCTGAGCGGGGCAACCACGTTACCGTATTCGAAGCAAGCGATGAAATCGGCGGTCAGTGGCTGGCAGCTATGACGCCTCCGGGAAAATCCGAGTATGCCTCTCTGATTCTGAACTACCGGAACCAGTTGAAGAAATACAATGCTGAAATTCGTCTCAACACTCCTCTCACCCGTGAAATTGTTGAGCAGGAGAAACCGGACGCAGTGATTATCGCAACCGGCAGCACTCCCATGTTCCTGCCCATTCCCGGTCTGGACAATCGGGATTACGTCAAAACCGCTCTGGAAGTCCTGCGGGGCAAAACGCTCTACGGCAAGAGAGTGGTTGTGGCCGGCGGCGGCATGACCGGTGCCGAAACTGCAGTGTTCTTGGGTGTTCAGGGCTGCGATGTCACCATGATTGAAATGGCTCCCGACATCATTACCGATGCTGTTGCTCAGCCCAGAGCATGCCTGCTGGAGCACCTGCGTAAATACGGCGTGAAGGTACATACCAACACGAAATTGACCAAGGTCACCGAAGGCACCATCTACGCAGAAGAGTACGGCGAGCCCATCGAGTTCAAGCACATTGATATGCTGGTCAACGCTATGGGTATCCGTAGCTACAACCCGCTGAGCGAGGAACTGAAGGACTGCGGCTGCAAGGTAGTTGTGGTTGGTGACGCAAGCAGCACCAAGAACGGCTACAAGAACATCCGCGAAGGTTTCAACGCCGGCAACATGATCTGATAACATTCTCTCCTTGAAATAATACCAGTCATACACTCCCCCTGGAAACGAGGCTGCGCCTTTTGGTTGCAGTCTCGTTTTCTTTTACAATAAAAACCACTCCCTAAAAGTGTGCAGATGCACTGTATATGAGAATGAACTCATCTCAGCACAGCCGTGCAAATACGGTAGCATAAAAAAGGACTGTCTCAAAAGATTTTTCAAAATCTTCATGAGATAGTCCCTTTGTGTAATGACTTATGAGCCTCATATGTGCTCAATTCTTAGCCGTCATATTCCTCTCGCATAATTAACAGCCCTAACTTGACTCTGTTTAATTTCCCGGAAGTGTTGCTGCATCCAATACACTTAAATCAAGTTTATAGTACTTTTCTCTCCCGCGTTTAGTGGATATAAGGATGTCTTCGGGAATGTTCTGTAAAAGATTCCTAACGCTGCTATAGGATAGTTCAAATACTGCTTGCAATTCCTTTGTTGAAATACCGCACTCCGAAAATAGTGCTGCTTGAAGTAAAACATTGTAGGTTTCCTCAACATTTTTCTTCTCCAAATTCGGATAATTTCTTAGCATTTTTTGATATTTTGCCCAATCAAATTTTTTCCGTTCCAGTGATTCTTTGAGTTCTTTGATAGATTCCAAAATCATTTGGAGCATCATGATCAAAAACGGCGTCACATCACCCAGATTACGCGGGTCATTACAAGTTTCAAACGCATCATAATAAGCATTGATATTCCTTAAAATTGTTTCAGACAAACGAAATGCAAGTAAATTTTCCAGTTCTGTAGAAATATAATAACTGGCAATAAAGCGTCCAAGCCGTCCGTTCCCGTCATAAAACGGGTGAATGTATTCTAACAAATAGTGAAAAATACAAATCCTATACAATGGATCAATCCTATCATCATGCAAGAAAGCTAAAGCCTTTTCCATTTCGCTTATAATCGCACGCTCTGGGTAAACCCCTTTATGAACCACCTTATCGGTAGCACTCTTCACTTCCGCCATATCTTTCCGGAAAATTTCCCCGTCCGGCATATTATTAGGGTCTTCCGCAACAACTTCATCCAATACCAGTTCATTGTATAGGATTCTGACATCTTCGCATGTCCCTAGCGGAACGTCTTCGCCCGCTAACAGTTTAAAGTATTTCGTTACGATTCCGTTGAACCGTCTTTTCTTTCCCTTTGCGCCGGACTTCTCCTCTAATTCTTCAAGCACTTCACTGATTTCTTTTCTGCTGCTGTGTACGCCTTCGATTTTATTACTTAAAACAATTTCGTCAATCAAACATTTTCTGCTGTATTGATCAGCCGCCTTACCAGGAAGGTCTCTAATCAAGCTCTGCACCTGTTTGTCATAGCGCAAAATTTGATAAACGCAATCTATAACATCTTTACACTGCACAAAAAAGGCAGGCTTTTTCGCAATTTGAAAATCGAATTTGATACTTTCTGTACTTTCAAACCGTTCTTGATAAACCTTCGAATAGGTTTCTTCGTCTCCGTAGTAATATTTTCTCAACGGGACATATTCCATAACAGCATTTCACCTCCAAAAAATATGATATTTGAATGTAGTATTTACAATAATAGTTCGACACATTCAATAAGTCAAGTGTTTTTGAATGTGTAGTTGCAGAAGTTCGTACATCAGTGTCAAAATTCTTTTAAATTTGACTATTTACTCGAAAAATCGTGGATTATTTTGATGATACTTCCTCAAACACATAACTAGGGGGCTGTCTCACGCTTTGAGACAGCCCCCTTTTACACTATTTCGTTACTTCGCCGCGTACTGGAAACTATATGCGCCGAAGGGGTTATACCCCACGCCTTGCAATTTTTTGGACATACAATAGCTTTCGCCGTAGAAGAAAATCGGGCAAATCGGGAATCCCTCATCGGAAAACAGCAATTCCTCCCCTTGATGGAGCAGCTTATCCCGCTCCGCGCCGTCCGGCAATGCGCTGATTTGCAGAAGCAAATCATCATAAGTCGGGTCGGACCATGCGCCGTGATTGTACTTGCTGCCGGTTTTCATCAAATCCAGAAAATTCTGGGCATCGTTATAATCGGGCATCCAGCTGAGATAGGCCACACCGAAGTTTCCGGCTTTCAGCTCCTTGCTGTACTGGTCCCGGGACATACCCTCCAGCCGAATGTTCAGATTCAGCACGTCGGCCCAGTTTTTCTGGCAGGCTTTCGCCACCGATTCATTCAATGTGGACCGATTGTAGCAATAGCTGCCGGCATTTTTTCCGTCCCATGCACCCTCGTCCACAGCCTGCTGATACAGCTGCTGCGCCAAAGCGCACCGACCTTCATAGGTTTTCAGGTCCGCATCGGGGTAAAGGCTCTGCAATGCCTGATAAAACACGCTTTCCCCATGGGATTCCGCCGCAAAGGGCGCGTATTCGCTGTCCTGAATTCCCGCTGCCACAAAGCCCGTGGCTGCGGTGCCCTCCCCGGACAAGCTGTCGGCAATGGCATCTCGGTCCACGCTCAAAAGCATAGCCGCCCGCACCCGCCAATCCGAAAAGCTGTTCACGTTGAAGTACAGATAATAGGTTCCGGACCGGGCAGCCGTTTGGCAAATGTTCTCGCTCTGCAAGGACTTCAAGGACTCCGAGGGAACGGTGCCGATGAAGTCATAGGCTCCGGCTTGGAATTCTTCCAACGCGGATTGCTCGCTGTCGCTGAAATGCCAGACAATTCGGTCCGGGCCCAGCGCAGAACGATTGTAATAGTACTCATTCTGCTCCATTTCCAGAAAATCGTCATGGACCCATTCCGCAATGGTGTACGGACCGTTGACCACAATGGTGCCGCTGTCCGTCCAGTTTCCGCCGTGGGTTTCAATGACGTCCTGCCGCAGAGGTACCAAGCACGGCGAGGCGCACAATTTCAGAAAATAGGGGCAATTCCGCTCCAATTCCACCACAAAGGTGAAATCGTCCGCCGCCCGGACGCCCAAGGTGGAGACATCTGCCTGTCCGGAAACAATCTCGGCAGCATTTTTCACAATGCCGTTAAGCACTTTTCGGTTCGCCGGACGTTCCACGTTGCTTGGGACCACCAACCGCTGCCACGCATATACAAAGTCGCCTGCGGTCACCGGCTGACTGTCACTCCAGAATGCCTCCCGGAGGTGGAACGTGTAGGTCAGACCGTCTTCCGACACATCGCAGCTTTCCGCCATACCATAGTCCAGCTTGACTTCGGTAACGGTTCCGTCCTGCTTTTCGTTCTCCGGGACATATTTCATCAAGCCCTCGAACAAATGCTGCACATAACTGGCTGTATCTGCATCAGAAACATAGGTCGGGTCGATGGAATTCCCTTCCGTGCCCAAACTCACGTCCACAACGTATTCCGTTTTCTTCACCGGTTTTGCCGTAGGCACCGCCGTCTGGCCCGGTGTAGTGGTCGGCTGATTCGTCTGACACCCTGCGCACAGCAGCAGCGCCAGACAAAGCAGCAGCAATAACAATCTTTTCATAAAAATCCTACTTAATTTGCAAGGCTTTTGTCCTTCGCAATAATCGCATCAATCGCCTGCTGCACGGCGGATTCAAATCCCAACCGTTTCAGCGTATGCACACCTTCAATGGTGGTGCCGCCGGGAGAACAAATCTGGTCGCACAGAGCAATGGGGTGCTCCCCGCTCTCCAACGTCAGTTTTGCACTACCCAGAACCGTCTGAGAGGCAATGTCCTGACTCAGCTGCCGGGGCAAACCGGCTTTGACCCCTGCAGAAGCCAATGCGTCAATATACAAATGAATGAACGCGCCGCTGGCGCCGCCCAATGCGGAAAATGCCGGAAACTGGTCCTCGGTGAGCACATACACACCGC
Organism: uncultured bacterium; assembly: GCA_905214605.1. Next base: position 6,008 of record CAJMMY010000061.1, read on the forward strand.
CCACAGTTTCAAACATTTCCTTCACCAACGCCACATGTTCTTGGGTTGCCGTTGCGCCGGCGCACACCGCCGTGGTTGCCGCCAGCACCTTTGCGTTGATGTTGGGCATGACCCGCACCACGGGCACACCGGGCTGCAGCGCCTGTTCATAAAATGCCGCAGGCTTTCCCGCTGCAATGGAAACCACCAATTTTTCCGGGGTGATCACCGGCGTAATCAGAGGCAGCACATCGTTCATCATCTGGGGCTTTACCGCCAACACCACAACGTCCGCCCGCTCCGCCACGTCTTTGGCGCTTTCTGCGGGCACCAAGCCCACTTCCCGGGCCAGCGTTTCCATTTTTCCCGGACTTCTGTTAAATCCCAGAATGGTGTCCTTGTCAAATTTTCCGCTGAGGACCATGCCGCGAATGATGGCATTTGCCATGTTTCCCAAACCAACAAATCCGTAAATCATCTGATTTGCCCCTCCCCGTACACTTTATATTTCATGGAAGTCA
>CAJMMY010000062.1 GCA_905214605.1 uncultured bacterium
GCTTGTAGCGCTGTGCCACAAGGTCGGGATAGTTGCGGCGCACCTCGTCCAGCAGGTTCATGGCCAGCTCTTCCACATCCAGAATATCGTCCTTGATCGCGCCCGTGCAGGCGAGCAGGATGCCCACGCGCTCGTCGTCGAACTTGGGCCACAGAATGCCCGGCGTATCCAGCAAATCCAGGGTTTCGTCGATGTGAATCCACTGCTTGCCCCGGGTAACGCCCGGACGGTCGCCGGCAATGGCCGCTTTCCGCTTGGCAACCTTATTAATGAAGGTGCTTTTTCCCACATTGGGAATGCCCACCACCATCATGCGCAGCGGACGGCTGCCCTGCCCTTTTGCCTGATACTCCGCAATTTTATTCTTCAGCGCCGTACGCACCGCGTTGGGGAACTGATTGATGCCCTTGCCGGTTTTGCTGTCCGTTTCCAGAACGAACTGGCCCTTCCCTTTCAGATAAGCCCGCCATAGCTTGGTGGCCTCCGGGTCCGCCTGGTCCGCCCGGTTCAGCACCACCAAACGGGGCTTTCCCTCTGCCAGACGGTCAATGTCCGGATTCCGGCTGGACAGGGGAATGCGCGCGTCAATGACCTCGCACACACCGTCCACCAGTTTCATATTTTCTTCAATCATCCGTTCCGCCTTGGTCATGTGACCGGGGAACCATTGAATATTGATTTTTTCGTATCCGCTCATGATTTCCTCACAATTTTCCAAATGACTTCAAGGGGAACAGCCGCCAGTAGGCTTTTCCCAAAATTTCCCGGGTATCCACGCAGCCGATGGATGCGGTCCGGCTGTCCGTGGAGTGATTTCGGTTGTCACCCATGCAGTACACACAGCCCTCCGGCACCGTCACCGGTCCGGTATAATCCTCCTGGATATAGGTCGGCTCTGCAATAAACGGCTCATCCTGCACCACGCCGTTCACGGAAACGGTACCGTTTTCAAAATCGATTGACACCGTCTGCCCCTCTGTTGCAATCACCCGCTTAATCAGCGGGCCGGTAGTATACTCAAATTCGGGCGCGTCAAACACCACAATATCTCCCTGCCGATAGGTTTTGGAAAGGTTGCTGACAATCAGACGTTCCTTATCCTCCAGGGTGGGATACATGGACGAGCCGTCCACCGTGACGATTCTCGCCAAGAATACAAATACGAACACGCAGCCCACAATGACAAACACAATGCTCTGCAGCCAGTCGTACAAATTGCTCTTCCATTCCGATTCTGCCTGCATTTTCTGCTCTTTCAAGGAATTCACCTCACATTTTCATCTTCTGCATCTAAAACAGAGTCATTATACACCATACGCAGCCCCTCTGGCAATGAAAAAAATCAGGCGCGTGCTCAAATGAACACACGCCTGATTTTTTCTTGCATTACAGTCTCTCTTTGACCTTAGCAGCCTTACCCACACGGTCGCGCAGGTAGTACAGCTTTGCTCTGCGGACTTTGCCCTTACGGGTGGTCTCAACAGAAACAATGGAGGGAGAGTGAACAGGGAAAACCTTCTCGCAGCCCACGCCGTAGGACACGCGGCGAACGGTGATGGTCTCCTGAATACCGCCGTGCTTCTTTGCGATGATGGTGCCGTCGAAAGCCTGGTTACGCTCACGGTTGCCTTCCTTCACGCGCAGAGTGATGCGGACAGTGTCGCCCACGTTCATTTCCGGCAGTTCGGGTTTCATGTACTTCTCAGTCAGTGTCTGAATCAGATCCATTTTAGATTCCTTCCTTTTCTGGCACGTTCTTGCGGAGATTTCCATCGCAGCAGAGGACCGTGCGGTAATTTACGGGATTTTCCCGCATAAGCTCAGATATTTTATCACGCCGTCCTGCAAATTGCAAGGGAATTTTCCGAAAAATCAGCGGAAAATTTCCATATTCTCGTCGTAAACTTCCAGACGGGTGAATTTTGCAAAGTCCGGAGCCAATTCCGGGGCATTCTGCCGCAGTGCCGCTATCAGCAAATCCGGATTGATGGTCGGCTCATTCACGGAAATCACCGCCCGGAGCACCACGTCCTTTTCCCGCACCTGCGCGGTCACATCACTGATGTGGGGCGCAATATCCAACACGCCCTCGCCCCGCTTGGTTTTCCGCAGCACGGGAATTTCCGGCCGGGCATAAAATTCACCCAGCAGCGGCGCCATATCCGCCCCGTTTCCTGCATCATATTCCAGAATTTCCTCTACCCGCAGCCATTTGATGCCGCTGGCTTTCCGGGTGGGCTCGTAAATATGCAGCACCCGAATGCCCTCCGGCAGAGAGGCGTTCAAGTCATTGCGCACCTGCTCCAAATCCGGCTCATCGTCCAGCAGAGAAAAGTCCATCAGCTCGCACACACTGGCATGTCCAACGGACAGCGGCAGGGCAATGGAAACAATGGGATGGGGGTTAAAGCCCTCGGAGTATTTCAGCCGATGACCGCTGCGCAGAAACACCCGCTGCATGGTATGCATCAAATCCAGATGAGAGATATACACCGCCCGTCCGCTTTTTTCGAACTGCATCCGCAATTTACGCATCGCACTTGCCCTCCTTCAGCAGTTTGAGTGCACCGCAGCCGGTGCACTGTTTCCGGCAATCGGGAGACAGCTGGGACTTGTATGCCATTTCCCGCTCATGCCACAAGTGCTCTTTCCGAACACCCACATCAATCACGTCCCAAGGCAGCAGTTCGTCCTTGCTCCGTTCCCGGTTTGCATAGAACCACGGGTCGATGCCGCAGGTTTCAAATGCCTTCATCCAGCGGTCGAAATCAAAGTATTCGCCCCAGGAATCCAGAGTGCCGCCGTTGCGCCAAACCTCTTCAATGGCAGCGCCCACCCGGCGGTCGCCCCGGGAGAGCACCGCCTCAATCAGGCTGGTTTTTGCGTCATGCCAGTTATAGGTCACGTTCCGCGCCTTGATGGAATCGCGGAGCAGATTCACTTTCCGCATATATTCCTCAATGCTCACCTGAGATTCCCACTGGAAGGGAGAATGGGGCTTGGGGATAAACATGGAGGTGCTCACGGTGATGCGCACACCCCGGTTTTTATAGGGAGAGTACTCCCGCCATGTGTGCAGCACTTCGTTGGCAATCTCGGAAATGCCCACCACGTCTTCATCGGTTTCCGTGGGCAGACCCAGCATGAAATACAGTTTCACGCCGTTCCAGCCGCCCTCAAACGCCACCCGGCAGGAATTGAGCAAATCCTCTTCCTTGACGTTTTTGTTGATGGCGTCCCGCAGACGCTGACTGCCTGCCTCCGGTGCAAAGGTCAGACCGCCCTTGCGCACCTTTTGCAGGCGCTGCATAATACCCATGGAGAAGTTATCCGCGCGAAGAGAGGGCAGAGACAAGGAGCAGGACCGAGGCTCGCACCATTCCAGCATCGCGTCGCAAGCCTGCTCCAAGCTGCGGTAATCACTGGAAGACAAGCTCATCAGCGTTGCCTCTTGATAGCCGGTGTTCTTCAGCAATTCAATGCCCTGCCGGGCCACGGTTTCCGGTTTTTTCGCCCGGACGGGACGATACACATAGCCCGCCTGACAGAAACGGCAGCCGCGGATACAGCCGCGAAACAGCTCCACATTCACACGGTCATGGACAATTTCCGTAGAAGGAACAATGGGATTCGTGGGGAAATAAACGCTGTCCATATCCTCAATAATCCGTTTCCGCACCCGCTCCGGCGCGCCGTCCAAAGGCGTGAATGCGGCAAGGGTGCCGTCGGGATTGTAGGTTTCCTCATACAGACTGGGCACAAACACGCCCTCGATATGAGATGCCTCCACCAAGAAACGGTGCTTGCTCCAGCCCTCATTCCGGGCTTTCCGATACAGTTCCAGAACCTCCGGGTCCACCTCTTCGCCCTCACCCAGAATCATTAGATCCAGGAAATCGGACATGGGACCAGGGTTGACGCAGCTGGTGCCGCCGGCAATGACCAGCGGTGTCAGACCGGTGCGCTCTGCGCTGTGCAGAGGAATCCCCGCCATATCCAGCATATCCAGCACGGTGGTGTAAGCCATTTCATAGCCGATGGAAAAAGCCACCACATCGAATTCCGACACCGGGTCGCCGCTTTCCAGTGCATACAGCGGAATCCCCGCCTGTTTCATTTCCGCCTTCATATCGCCCCAAGGCGCAAACACACGCTCGCACCACACGCCGGGCATATTGTTCATCACGCTGTACAAAATCCGCATACCGATGTTGGACATACCGATTTCATAGGTATCCGGAAAGCAGAATGCCACACGCAGGTCCACATCTGCCTTATCCTTCATAATCTGATTATATTCCCCGCCGGTATAGCGCGCCGGTTTCTGCACACGGGGCAGAATCCGTTCCAATCGTTTATCCATAAAGCACTCCATTTCATTGACCGAAAAAATGGTCGTATGGAGTTATTTTACACTATGGCCGATGGTTTGGCAAGACCGCCGGGAGTGAAATCCCCCTTTCCGCCGGGGAACGGAGACTTTCTCCGGCAGCAGGAGCAAAACGGACACCAACAGCAGGCCGCAGCCCCACCCCCGCCATGTGGCGGCAAGCCCCGCAATCAGCAACAGACCATTGCACACCAAACCCACCCGCTCCGCCGTCAGTGGGAACCAGGCCCGCACCATTCGCCAACCGTCCAAAGGCCGCACGGGCAGCAAATTGAACAGGCTCAAAACCCAACTGATGCCCGCCAAGCGGAGCAGAAACGCATTTTCCAGCCAGTTTCCCCAAAAAGATGCCGTCAGTGCCAAAGTGATGCCCGCCGCCGGTCCGGCGCCGGCACAGCAAAATTCCTGCCATGCCGTCAGCACCGCCCGGCTGTAATCCATACACAAGCCGGTAATGTCCACCCGAATCCGGGATACCCGGCAGCCGCACAATCTCAGCGCTGCCCCGTGGCCCCACTCATGGACGGCAACTGCCGCCGCTAAAGCAAGCAGCGTTCTGCTGTCTCCCACAAAATACAGCAGCGCCAACAGCAGCAAGCCGTCCGGCTGCAACTCCAATTTCAGCCGGTTCAAAAGAAAAACTCCGGATTGGTATACTGCCCGTTGTGGAGCAATTCAAAGTGCAGATGGGGTCCGGTGGCCTCCCCGGTTGCCCCGGCCAATGCAATTTTTTGCCCTGCGGCAACGGATTCCCCTTCCGTCACGTTGGTGGCGGAGCAATGGGCATAGAGCGTGGACCAACCGTCGGCATGGGCAATGCGGATATAGTTTCCGTACCCGTTATCCCACCGCACTTCGGTAACGGTGCCGTCGGCAAAAGCATCAATTTCCGTGCCGCTGTTCACCGCATAATCCGTTCCGTAGTGGAATTTCACCACATTTTCAATGGGATGAAACCGATATCCAAACCCGGAAGAGGTGTATCCCTGCACCGGGGCGGTGTACGCAAAGGGAATCACCAACGGTTCGTAATTCACGGTGTCCGGCAGCGCATAAGCCGCGTACTCCGCCTGCTGATTTTCAAATGCCGCCACAGCCGCCCGCACCGATTCCGGCACCGGGTCCGGAGTGGGTGTGGGCTCCGGGGTAGGTTCCGGTGTTGGCTCCGGAGTAGGTGCAGCCGTAGGGGTGGGTGCGGGTGTGGGTGCAGGCGATTCCGTGGGAATCGGGGTGGGCTCTGCCCGGCGGAGCGAGGCAAAGGGCTGAAATACCGGCTGCTCCGACAAATCCTGCCGCAGCACCGCCAACGTTTCCTGCACCGTTTCGTCCGTCAGCACGCCGCCGATGGTTTCCAGCGCGCCGGTGTAGTCCATATCTGCGTCAATCCACCCCACCATGGTTTCCCGCACCTGTGTCGTCCACCCGGGCAGCAGCAATTTCAGTACCGTAATGCCCACGAACACACCGGAGGCAGCATAAAATTGAAATGGTTTCATAGGGCACTCCCCTCCTGTCCACCAGTATATGCGCAGGCGCCCCCGTTCTTGTCCGAAAAATAGGTCTTGACAAAGATTTCAAGTCCGATTATAATAATAAAGCTTATCGGGGCGTAGCGCAGTTGGTAGCGCGCATGGTTCGGGTCCATGAGGCCGTGGGTTCAACTCCCGCCGCTCCGACCACATCGCTGTGAACAGATCGTTCACAGCGATTTTTGTTTATATGGAAATACATGAGCTATGAGAGAACTTGCCAAAAAGAGAATCTCGATGCCTTCAAAATCGGCGGGACATATCGCTCCGAACGTGATACAATAGAACCATACTTGGTTGGCGGCGCTTATAAATCAATTGGGAGTCTCCCAGAAAAGGTGTCCCTAATTTTGAGAAGCCACATACAAATTACTGGAGCGATGAATATCCCAATGGAGCACCAGAGTTTAAGGGTTTTAGAGGTACTATTATGAAATATACGTATAATTCTGCTGAAGAGAATTGTTTCAAAACCATATCTGATTTCAAAGAATGCATTATTCGTGGCGGAGAGCCTGTCTTTTCTTGGAAAGGGCTGCAATATGGCGTCTGT
>CAJMMY010000063.1 GCA_905214605.1 uncultured bacterium
AGACCCAGAATGGCGCCCCGGGCATACATATCCCAATGGGGAGCGCCCAAACCGGTGAATGCGGGAACCATATACACGCCGCCGTTGTCCGGCACGGAATCGGCCAGAATGTCGCATTCCCGGGCGGTGCGAATCAGACCCAATTCGTCCCGGAGCCACTGAATGGTGCTGCCCGCGTTAAACACGCTGCCCTCCATGGCATACGTGGTTTTTCCGTCGATGTTCCATGCCACGGAGGTCACCAAGCCGCCCATGGAGCGAATGGAAGTGTCTCCGGTATTCATCAAAGTAAAGCAGCCGGTGCCGTAGGTATTTTTTGCCTGACCGGGCTGAATGCAGCCTTGTCCCAGCAGCGCGGCGGCTTGGTCACCGGCACTGCCGCAGACAGGAATTCCGGCCAATGCCTCCAAACCGGGAATTCCGGGGGCGATTTTCCCGTACACCTGCGCGTTGGGCATGGGGGTCGGGAGCATGGACATGGGAATACCCAGTCGCTGACAGAGATTTTTATCCCATTGCAGCGCGTCGATGTCAAAAAGCATGGTACGGGATGCGTTGGAGTAATCGGTCACGTGTACCTTGCCGCCGGTGAGGTTCCAAATCAGCCAAGTGTCCACGGTGCCGAAGAGCAAATCGCCTTTTTCTGCCTTCGCCCGCGCACCGGGAACGTGGTCCAGAATCCACTTGATTTTGGTGCCGGAGAAGTAGGCGTCAATGAGCAGACCGGTTTTATCCCGCACATAAGCGGCCATGCCGTCTGCAGTCAGCTCATCACAAATGGCTGCGGTGCGGCGGCACTGCCAGACAATGGCGTTGTAAATGGGCTTTCCGGTGTGCTTATCCCAAACAATGGTGGTTTCCCGCTGGTTGGTGATGCCGACACCGGCAATGTCCGTGGGAGACAGACCGCTTTTTTCGTAGGCTTCCTCCAATGCGTGGAACTGGGTGTCCAGAATCACCATGGGGTCATGCTCCACCCAACCGGGTTTCGGGTAAATCTGGGGGAAGGGGTACTGTGCCAAAGTGACGATATTGCCGTAAGCGTCAAAAATAATGGAGCGGGAACTGGTGGTTCCTTGGTCCAATGCAATCAAATATCCGTTCATATCGGTTCCTCCGTGGTTGACGAAATCGTCAAAAATGGGTAAACTGGTAATATATTGTAACACAATGGGAGTGTGATTGCTATGGCAACAATGAACGAATTTACATTTCCTTCCTGCGACGGGGTACACGAGATTTATGCCCGTCAATGGTTGCCGGAGGGTCCGGTCCGGGCTGTGGTGCAGATTGCTCACGGTGTGGCAGAACACATTGCGCGGTATGACGATTTTATGCAGTTTCTCACGGAGCAGGGAATTGCCGCGGTCGGCAACGACCATTTGGGCCACGGCCGCAGCACCCGGAGCGCAGACGAGCTGGGCTATTTCGGCGCAGAAAAAGGCTGGAACCATGTGGTCGGAGACATTCATCGGCTCCATCGGAAAATAAAAGGGGAGTACCCGGACGTTCCGGTGTTCCTGTTTGGTCACAGTATGGGCAGCTTTTTGTCCCGAACCTACGCCATTTTAAATGGCGAGGACTTGGACGGTCTGATTCTTTGCGGTACGGGTCATCAGCCGAAGGCTATGGTCAGCGCGGGATTGACGGCCTCCGCCTTGGAAATTCGCCGCCATGGACCGGATTACCGCAGCGACATGCTGAATGACATGGCATTCGGCAGCTACAACAAGGGATTTGAGCACGTATTTACGCCCAGTGACTGGATTTCCCGGGAGCGGTCCGTGGTGGACCGGTATCTGGCAGACCCATATTGCGGATTCCTGCCCACAGCGGGTTTGTTCCATGAGATGATGCGGGGAATTTCCTACGTGACAGACAACGGAAATATCCGCAAAATGCCGAAAGACCTGCCGGTGCTGTTTATTTCCGGCGCAGCCGACCCCGTGGGAGAAAACGGCAAAGGCGTTATGCGGGCATACAGCGCATTCATTGGTGCGGGTATGATGGACGCAACGCTGAAACTCTATCCCGGCGCACGGCACGAATTACTGAACGAAACCAACAAAGAGGACGTTTATATGGACGTGCTTTGCTGGCTGAATCGGTATTGCTGAATCCAATGATACAAAATCGCAGCTCTGAAATCCCCGGATTTCAGAGCTGCGATTATTTTATTTATTTATTGATTCCTTCGTTTTCCAAAGGTAGGGTGACGAAAAATGTATTCAAGCCGCCGCCGCTTTCTGCCCAGATTTTGCCGTGGTGCTCGGTAACAATGCTCTCGGCAATGGACAGCCCCAGACCGTAGCTGTGATTCATACTGCGGACCTTGTCCGTACGGTAGAACCGCTTAAAAATATTTTTCAGGTCTTCTGGAGCAATGGGGGCGCCTTCGTCTGCCACAGAAAGGGTGCAATGCTTGCGCCCGGAGCGGGTGAGGGAAACGGTGACCGTTCCACCGTCGGCATATTTCTGCGCATTATCCAGAAAGATTTCTACGACTTGCCGCAGCTGGTCTTTATTGCCCTTTACTGGTATGCCCGGTGCAATTTCCGTGTCCAACAGCAGGTCTTTTTCGAAAAACAGTGCTTCAAAGGGAAGAGCAGCGTCCTCCACCAAGTCGCTGAAATCGAAAGATTCCCATGCTTTTTTCCCCACTCCGTCATCAATTCTGGCCAATTCTAGCAGACTTTCCACCAATCCCCGCATTTGCTGCGCCATGGTATTGATGCTGCGGACCAAACGGGATTTGGTTTCTGCATCGTAATCCGAGGAGGCCAATAATTCTGCGTCGGTGAGAATGACGGTCAGGGGCGTTTTCAATTCATGGGAGGCGTCGGCCACAAACTGTTTTTGAATTTTCCATGTCTGCTCCACCGGGTGAATGGCCCATCGCGCCAACAGCAGACTGAGGAAAAAGAAAGCCAACAGACTAGCGGCACCGATGCAGATACAGGTCCGAATCAAGCTGTACATGGTATTCTGCTCGGCTGTGGTATCGGCAAAGACCACCAGCAGGGAATTGAGCGTGCGGGTTTGGTAGTACCGCAGGTTGTAATCCCGGATGACACCGGTTTGGTCTCCGCTGTTCACCACGCGAATCAGCTGCCGCAAAAATTCCTGGTCGGACAAATCATAGCTGCCGCCGTTGGAGATAATCATAATCCCGGCGTTGTTGACTTGCAGCGTAAAGTACGGAATACGGCTTTCTGCCGAGGTATCATTGGGGCGATAGGTATGGGTGGGGTCCTCGGCAACCGCCTCCATGAGCATCATACTTTCCTGCTCCAACCCGGCATGGGTAAAGGTAAGCAGCATTCCGAAGACAATGCACATCATTACGGTGACGATGCTCATCGTGATACAAATAAAGCGGATACGGAGCTGTTTCAGCATCCGTCTTTCACCTCCAGATGATAACCCAACCGGCGAATGGCCTCAATCTGAATGTTGGAGCCAATGCGGGCCAGCTTTTTCCGCAGAAATCCCACGTAAACCTCTACGTGATTTTCCACGGCGTTGGAGTCATAGCCCCAAACCCGCGCCAGCAGGATTTCTTTGGAAAGATTCTTCTCTTTGGTTTGCATGAGCAGACGCATCACATCAAATTCCTTTGCGGACAGACGGACCGTTTCCTCACCGCACACCAGCATACCGGAGCCAAGGTCCAGCGTGGTATTGCCGAAGGTCATTACGTCCACTTCCTTGCTCTGCCGGCGGAGCAGGGCATTGACGCAAGCCATCAGCTCCCGAGTGTCAAAGGGCTTGGTCAGGTAATAGTCGGCACCGGCATTCAGACCCTCAATCCGGTCGGCAACATCGGATTTTGCCGTGAGCATCAGAATGGGCACCGAGCAGCGCTTGGCGCGGACAGAGCGAGCTACCTGGTAGCCGTCCATGCCGGGCATCATCACGTCCAGAATCAGCAGATCATAAATACCCAGCTCTGCATATTCCGCACCGGTTTCTCCGTCATATACCGTCTCCACGTCAAAACCCTTTGCGGAAAGCAGGGTTTTCAGGGATTCGGCCAATAATTTTTCGTCTTCAATAATGAGTACTTTCATTGCGCACCTCGCATTCTATGGGATACTATTATAATACAATATCGGTCTGAAAGAATACTGAAAAAACTGAAATTTTCTGAAATTTTTTTCAGTATATTTTTCAATGTGATTGAAAAAATGTCTCCAATCATGGTCTATGATGGAAATAATAAATCGAAATTAGTTTAACGGATTCATAAATTGTTCAAAAAAATTTCAGTATTCTTTCAGAGTTACGCGTTACAATGACCATGCAAACGGGGAACACCCAATGCACATGAAATCGTAACGTAATTCCAACAAGGAGTGATTCAATATGACAGACCAGAATGAAATGAACATGAATACAGAACCGGAACAGAATCCGTTTAATCCTATTCCTCCGGAGAAAGAACCGAAAAAATCCTGTGTGGTGGAAATGACCACGAAAAAAGTGGTTGCCATTGCCCTGTGCTGCTCTCTGGTAGGCGGCTGTGTGGGCGTGGGCGGCGCAGCACTCATCGGCAAAACCGGAAAGGGCAGTACCACTATGCAGGAGGGCAGCCACCCCACGGCGAACATCGACATTACGCAGATTGATACCAGCAAAGAGCTCACCGCTGCGGAAATTTATGCCGCCAACGTGAATTCCACCGTCGGTATCACCACCCAAGTGACCACCAACTATTTTGGATTCCAGACCACTTCTGCCGCCTCCGGCTCCGGATTCATTCTCACCGCTGACGGCTATATCCTCACCAACTACCACGTCATCGAAAATTCCAGCTCCATCAAAGTGACGCTGTATGACAACACCGCTTATGATGCAACGGTGGTGGGCTTTGATGAGAGCAACGACATTGCCGTGCTGAAAATCGATGCAAAAGACCTGACCCCGGTGGTGCTGGGCGATTCCGATACCTTGAATGTGGGCGATACGGTGATGGCAATCGGCAACCCCTTGGGCGAGCTGACCTTCTCTCTGACCAAAGGCGTGGTCAGCGCATTGAATCGGGAAGTGACCTTCTCCAGCGGCTTGACCATGGATTTGATTCAGACGGATTGCGCTATCAACTCCGGTAACTCCGGCGGCGCACTGTTCAACGTCTACGGGGAAGTGGTGGGCATCACCAATGCAAAGTACGGCTCCAGCTCTTCCAGCGGCGCGTCTGTGGATAACATCGGTTTTGCAATTCCCATGAACACCGTGAAGAGCCTTGTGGAAAGCATTATCGAAAAAGGCTATGTAGAAAAACCTTACATCGGCATTTCTGTGATGGACGTGGGCGAGGAAAGTCAGGCTTACGGTCTGCCTCAGGGCGCTGCGGTGAAGGAAGTGACCGAGGGCGGTCCCGCGGATAAAGCAGGTTTGCAGGCCAATGATATTATCACGGCGGTGAACGGTACGGAAATCGACGGCAAGGACGCGTTGGTGTCTCAGGTGCAGAAATGCAGTGCCGGGGATACGCTGAAACTGACGGTGTATCGTCAGGGTGAGACTATTGAAGTGACCGTCAAGGTGGAAGTGAAGAAACAGACGGCGGATCAGGTGCAGCAATCCAGCAACCAGAGTCAGCAGGAGCAGCAGATGCCTGTCAACCCCTTTGAGTACTTCTTCAATCATTAAATCGATTGATTCTCTCTCCTCTCTTTTGAGTCGGAAAGGCGCAAGCTTTTCCGGCTCTTTTTTGCGTTTTCGGGGATAAAAAAATTTTCTACGAAAACCAATCTAACTTTGTGAAAAAAACGGCTATAACTTAAATAATTACAAAATTCTCGCGCATCACCGAAAATATTTTTGTTTCGCCCGGTGAAAAATGGCGAATCCAAATAAGCAAATTCTCTGACAGTTTCAAAATTTTGAATCGTTTGCGTGAGAAACTTTCATTTTTTGCGGAAAAGTGGCCTGAAACCGTGCAGAAATGGGAAAAAACATTCAGGAAATTATTTTTTATGCAGTTTGGACATATTACGAAAAAAAGATACAAAAACGGCAGAAAAAGGGTGCAAATCTACCAGACAGAACGGTTGACACAACGGGAAAAGAATTATACAATATTGCTTGAAAATGCAATGAATTTTGCCAGCAAAACAGGGAGAATGAATCGAAAATGAAGAAATTTATTATCTTAATGGGAAATATTGGTGGAAAGAGTTCTCTTTCTATTCTTTTCTCTATTATAAAAAAAGATTTTATTCAAAGAGAATACTGTTTTTTATCCATTGGGAAAATTACAAGTTATCAAAGATATCCAATTATCAAAAGAACTTTTTTAAAAGACTATATAAATTTTATTTGTAAAATTTTACATAGAGATATCAGTATAAATCAATCTTCTTATCTTTATTACTCTTT
>CAJMMY010000064.1 GCA_905214605.1 uncultured bacterium
GCTGCCTGCTCCGCCTCTTTTTTCGTAAATCCGGTTCCGCTGCCCACGGGCTCTCCGTTGAGCAGAACGCTGACTGTAAACTCTTTCCGATGGTCCGGACCGGACTCCCCGGTCACTTGATATGCCAAGGTCTGACCATGTTTCAGCTGCACTTTTTCCTGCAGCTTGGTTTTGTTATCGGTATCCCGCACCGGCAAGCCCTTGTCCAGAACGGACAGCACCCGGTCCAGAATGAACCGCTCCGCCACGTCCATTCCTCCGTCCAGGAACATGGCCGCAATCACAGATTCCACTGCGTCGGCCAAAATGGACGTACGGGTCCGACCGCCGGAGCTTTCCTCGCCCCGACCCAGACGGATATAATTGCCCAGTTCCAGATCCTGCGCCACTTTGTGCAGCGCGTGTTCGCACACCAATTCCGCACGGAGCTTAGTCATGCCGCCTTCGGGCATTTCCGGATAATGGGTGTAGAGATATTTTGCCGTGACAAAGCCCAGCACGGAATCTCCCAGAAACTCCAGCCGTTCATTGCTGGTAATTGCCGGGTCCCGGCTCTCATTGGCATAAGAGCTGTGACGCAGGGCATTTTCCAGCAGAGCGCGGTTACGGAACGTATAATTCAGCTTTTGTTCCAGTGCAACCATACTCAGCCTTCCACGTGATCCTGCACGTAGTCCACCAGATCACCGATGGTCACAATTTTGGTCAGGTCTTCTTCCGAAACTTCCGGCAGCTCGAATTCGTCCTCAATGTCGATGGTCAGCTCTACCTGATCCAGAGAATCGGCGCTCAGGTCGGACACGAATTCCGTATCACGGTCCAGATCTTCCACGGACTTATTAAAACGCTCTGCAACCATCTGCATAATTTTTTCTTCAATATTCATATCAATTATACTCCTTTTCTGTATTGAACAGGTTCATTCTCCGGGGACCGTCATCTGGTCCACATGCTCGGTAATGTCCTGAATAAATCCGGATTCCGCAAAGGCTGCAGCCTGCCGGATTGCATTTACAATTGCGTCCGCCTCGGACGAACCATGGGCCTTGATGACCGGCTTGCTGATGCCCAGCAGCGCCGTACCGCCGGTTTCGTTGGGGTCCATCATTGCTTTCAGTTTGCCCACGTCTTTCTGAATCATCAGTGCGGCAATCTTGTTTTTCAGGTTGGCCATCAGCACATTTTTGATGTTCTTCAGCAGGAATTTTGCGGTGCCCTCAATGCATTTGAGCAGGATATTGCCGGAGAAACCGTCCGTTACAATCACGTCCACGTCTCCGAACAGTACCTGAGAGGCCTCCACGTTGCCCACAAAGTTCAGTTCTTCCGTTTTGCTCAGAATCTGATAGGTTTCCTGCTGCAGCGGGGTGCCCTTATGTTCTTCCGTGCCGTTGTTCAGCAGGGCAATTCTGGGTGTTTCCACGCCCATCATCTTCCGGGCATACAGATTGCCCATGTACGCAAACTGCAGCAGCTGTTCGCTGGTGCATTCCGCATTGGCGCCGCAGTCAATCAGCAGCGCGCCCGCGCCCAGATTAGGCAGAACGGGAGCCAAAGCGGCCCGGCGAATGCCCCGAATGCGCCGCACAATCAGCGTTGCGCCGGTGAGCAGTGCGCCGGTGCTGCCGGCAGACACCACAGCGTCGCCTGCGCCGTCCTTCAGCAGATTCAGCGCCACCACCATGGAAGAATCCTTCTTCCGGCGAATGGCAGCGGTGGGCTCATCATTCATTTCCACAACTTCCGTGGCATTGTGCACGGTAATGCCCGGCCGGTCCAGTGCCCCCTGCTCGCTGAGACACCGGCGAATTTCCTCTTCCCGGCCCACCAGAATCATTTCATATCCCAGTTGCTGCTGCGCCAATACCGCGCCTTTTACGATTTCTTCCGGGGCATTGTCGCCGCCCATGGCGTCAATGATAATCTTCAAATCGCAAAAATCTCCTTTTTCATCAGTTCGTCCAGAATTTCCAGACTTCTCTTGGAAATCTCAGCGTTTTTATTCCGCTTGCCCCGCACCTTGTAGCCCAAGGGGGTAATGATGCCGAAGTTGATGTTCATCGGCTGGAAATCGCCGGTGCTGCCGCCGGAGATATAATGCGCCAACGCGCCGATGGCGGTTTCCTGGGGGAAATCCACCGACGGCAGATTCAGCAGCCGCGCTGCCGTTTCAATGCCCACCAGCATACCGGAGGCCGTGGACTCCACATAGCCCTCCACACCGGTCATCTGTCCGGCAAAGCTGATACGGGGCTGACTGCGCAGCCGATAGTACCGGTCCAGCAGTTTGGGAGAGTTCAGATAGGTATTCCGATGCATCACGCCGTACCGGACGAACTCCGCATCTTTCAGCGCGGGAATCATGGTGAACACCCGTTTCTGCTCGCCCCAAGTCAGATGTGTCTGGAATCCCACCATGTTATACAGTGTGCCGTCGGCATTGTCCTGCCGCAGCTGCACCACGGCATAAGCCTCTTTCCCGGTTTTGGGATTGATCAGGCCCACGGGTTTCATGGGGCCGTACCGCAGGGTATCCTCGCCCCGGCGGGCCATCACTTCCACGGGCATGCAGCCTTCAAACACGCCGGCATCGTCAAATCCGTGAATTTCTGCCTCCCGGGCACTGACCAATTCATGGATAAATGCGGTGTACTCTTCCTGCGTCATGGGGCAGTTGACATAGTCCGCCGTGCCCTTATCATACCGGGACCCGAACCATGCCTGATCCATGTCAACGCTTTCCAAGCTCACAATGGGCGCCACTGCGTCATAAAAATGCAGGTCGTTTTCTTCCCACAGACTGCTGATATAATCTGCCAGTGCATCACTGGTCAGCGGACCGGAGGCGACAACCACTTCGCCCTCTTCCGGCAGTTCTGTTGCCTCCTGCTCCACAACGGTGATGTTGGGGTGGCTGCGGATTTTCTCCGTGATATACATAGAAAATCCGTAACGGTCCACTGCCAGAGCGCCGCCGGCCGCCACACGGTTGGCCTCTGCCGATTCCATAATCAGAGAGCCCATGCGGCGCATCTCTTCCTTCAGCAGACCCACTGCGTTGGTCAGGTCGTCGCTGCGCAGGGAATTGGAACATACCAGTTCCGCAAAATTGGGGGAAACGTGGGCAGGCGTCATCTGATTCGGTTTCATTTCCATCAAACGCACTGAAATTCCCCGCTGAGCCAGCTGCCAGGCACATTCACACCCGGCCAGTCCCGCTCCGATTACCAATACTTCTGCCATGTCCGGCTCCTTTTGTTCTTTCCTCATTCTTCCGGCGTTTTTGCCGTCTTTTTCGTCGTCTTCTTTTCCGCAGATTTTGTTGTTTTCTTTGCGGTTGTCTTCTTTGCCGTTGTCTTTTTAGCGGAGGTTTTTTCCTCGGTGTCCGTCTCCCCAACCTTTGTCTTGCGGGTCCGGGTCTTTTTCACCGGTTCCTCGGCAGCGGGTGTCTCCGGCGCCGTTTCCGGCGCCTCTGCCGGAGTTTCTCCCTCGGCAGGCGTTTCCGCCGGCGCTTTTTTCTTATAGCCGCGCTTGTCCTCCGGGACAAATGCCGGGCATTCCTCATTGATGCAGTAGGGCTTATTCCGACCCTTACCGGACCGCTTGAACAGCGTCTCGCCGCATTCCGGGCAGTAATCCTTCGTAGGAACGTCCCAAGTCATAAAGCCGCACTCTGCACCCCGCTCGCAAGCGTAGAACGTGTATCCCTTCCGGGAAGTCCGTTTCAGAATCCTGCTGCCGCACTTGGGGCATTTGCCGGGCATTTCAATCACCAACGGCTTGGTAAAGGTGCATTCCGGGTAATTGGGGCAAGCCAGGAATCGACCGAATCGGCCGGACTTGACCACCATAAATGCGCCGCACACGTCGCATTTTTCTTCCGTGACCTCTGCGGGAATTTTGATGCGTTCGCCCTCCAGAGCCGTTTCCGCATCAGTCATTTCTTGATTAAACGTCTTGTAGAAGTCCGCAAGAACCTCTTTCCAGTCCTCTTTTCCGGCCTCTACTTCGTCCAGCTTGTTTTCCATGGCAGCGGTAAAGCCCATGTCCACAATGTCCGGGAACCGTTCCTTCATCAAGTTGGTAATCACCGTACCCAGAATGGTGGGTTTCAGGTATTTTCCCTCTTTCACCACATATTCCCGGCTGATGATGGTGGTAATGGTGGGCGCGTAGGTGGAAGGACGGCCGATGCCTTTTTCCTCCATAGCGCGAATCAGCGTTGCCTCTGTATAGCGGGTAGGCGGCTGGGTAAACCGCTGCTCCTGCTTGGTCTGGCTGAGGTAAACAGCCTCCCCTTCCTTCAAATCCGGCAGGGGCTTGGTCACTTCATCGGACTCCTCGTCCTTTGCCTCTTCATACAAAGCGGTGTAACCGTTGAATTTCTGTTCGGAATAGTTGGCCCGGAACACATAGCCCGCCGACTCCGTATCCATCACCACGTTGTCATACACGGCGTTGGCCATCTGAGAGGCGGTAAACCGGCCCCAAATCAGACGGTACAACCGGTACTGCTCCTGGGTCAGAGAATGACGGATCGACTCCGGGGTCAAGGTCACGGACGTGGGGCGAATGGCCTCGTGGGCGTCCTGGGCGTTGCCCTTGGTTTTGAATTTCCGGGGCGTTTCCGGGCAATAAGCCTCACCGTAGCGGCCCTTGATAAATTCCCGGGCTGCAGCCACAGCCTCATCGGAAATGCGCAGAGAGTCGGTACGCATATAGGTAATCAAACCGATGGTGCCCTGTCCCTCAATTTCCACGCCTTCATACGACTGCTGCGCAATGGACATGGTCCGCCGGGGCGTCAGACCCAAACGGCGGGAGGCCTCCTGCTGGAGCGTGGACGTAATGAACGGAGGCGAGGGGCTGCGCTGCTTTTCTCCCCGCTTTACGCTTTTGATTTTAAACGGCTCTTCCTTGATGGCGGAAACAACCGTATTCACTTCTTCCTCGCTGTGCAGCTCGCCCTTTTTGCCGTTCTGGCCGTAATACCGCGCCGTAAAAGTGGTATCCGGGGTGCCGCAGTTCAAAACGGCGTCCAGCAGCCAATACTCTTCCGGCTGAAAGGCCGTGATTTCGTCTTCCCGGTCCGTCACCATACGGGTTGCTACCGACTGCACGCGGCCTGCGGAAAGGCCCCGTTTGACCTTTTTCCACAGCAGGGGAGACAGCTTATAGCCCACGATGCGGTCCAGAATCCGGCGCGCCTGCTGGGCGTTCACCAAATCAATGTCAATTTCCCGGGGGTTCTGGATACTCTCCGTGACCACCCGTTTGGTAATCTCGTTAAACGTGACCCGCTTTGCCTTCTCATCGCTGAGATTCAGCAATTCCTTCAAATGCCAGGAAATGGCCTCTCCTTCACGGTCCGGGTCAGTTGCCAGATAAACCGTACCGGCGGATTTGGATTTTTTCTGCAGGTCTTCAATCACGTCTTCCCGGCCCTTCACCGGCAGGTATTCCGGAATAAAGCCGCCGTCAATATCCACACCCAGGGTGCTCTTCGGCAAATCCCGTAAATGACCCATAGAGGCAACCACGGTGTAATTGCCGCCCAGGTATTTTTCAATCGTCTTGGCCTTTGCAGGGGACTCCACAATGACCAAATCTTTCTTCACTCTTGCCACGTTTCTTAACCTCTTATTATATTCAATGTAAATCGTTTTCCGGGTTCCTGACGGACAATGCCGTCAATCTGGAGCATGGTCAGCTCAGACAGCACCGTCTGAGATTCCATTTGCGCCGCAGCAATAATATCGTCAATCTGCATGGGCTCCTGGCCCATGACCGTCACAATTTTCAGTTGCGTTTCACTCAGCGCGCTCAGTTGTTTCTCCACGTCAATATATTCCATGGCCTTTTGCTTGTCAATCACTTTTTTCCCGGCGGGTTCCCGAACCTTCACGAAATTCTCGCAGCTTTTGGGCAAATCTTCCCGCTTTTCCGCAGAAAATTGCGGTGCCTTTCCCGTGTATTCCCGGACCTTTTCCGGATACAGCCCGGCCCAGTCGCTCATCACGTCCCAACCGCTTGTGACGGCCTTTGCCCCGTCCCGAATCAGCTGATTGGTGCCCACGGAATTTTCTGCGTCTGCATTGCCGGGAACCGCAAAAATCTCCTTGCCCAACTCCGCAGCCTCATCGGCAAACAGCAGCGCACCGCTGCGCTCCGGTGCCTCAATCACCACAACGCCCTCGCTTAATCCTGCGGTAATGCGGTTTCTCATGCGGAAATTGATTTTATGGGAGGGCAATCCCGGCGGATATTCCGTCACCAGCACGCCTTTTTCGGCGATTTGCCGCCGCAGCTCGGCGTTGCTCATCAAATACCGGCTGTGGAATCCGGCGCCCAGCACGGCCACGGTGCGTCCGCCCG
>CAJMMY010000065.1 GCA_905214605.1 uncultured bacterium
TCCACTGACCACAGAACAAGAAGTAGTTCAGCAGTGCCACCAAAGGCAGCAAATTTGCAGGGAACGTACCAAACAGAACGCCCAAGCCGAACAGCACCGCGTCAATGATCGCAAGCCATTTGATTTTCACCGGAATCAAGAAGAACAGCAGCAAATACGTATCCGGATAGAGGGTGGCATAGGCGAAGAACATGGACAAATACACATAGTGCATGGAAACAACCGCGCTTTTGGACGTGATCAGCCACATCAGTGTGCTGTACACAATAGACAGCACCGCGCCGCTGAAGAAGTATATCGTGAACTTCCCGGCGCCCCAAGTATCTTCCAACGTATTGCCGATGAAGTAATACATATACAGCCAGAACACGAAATTCCACCCAAAGGTTTCCGGCACAAACAGGAATGTAACGAGCCGCCAAATCTGTCCGTGTCTGAACACCATTTCCGGGGAGAACGCCAACATATAGGTCAGACTGTTGGTGGTATCCATCATAGAAAACAGCCACACCGCCAGATTGCCGATGACAATCACCAGCATCAGCCGGGGAATCCCGAAATTCGGGTGGCTCCAGCAAAACCGATCAATTCGATCCATCAATTTTTTCAAGGCAAAACCTCCTGCATAGGTCATTTCCAAGTATTGTATCATAATTTCTTGAGAAATACACCATTTTATTCTTTTGTTTTTCCGCGAAATATGTTATATTGAATCTGTATCATTAGAAATTTTAAGAAACATGAGGAATTACCGTGAAAAACGAAGAAATAAAAGAAGAACGTCAGGATATTATTGAAGGCCGTAATGCCGTGATTGAGGCGCTGCGCGCCGGCCGCGCCATTGATAAGATTTATCTGGCCAAAGGCGAAACCGATAAAGCATTGGGTCATATTGCCTCCACCGCCCGGGCCGCTGGCACCGTTGTGGTGGAAACCGACCGCCACAAACTGGACGCCATGAGTTTCACCGGCGCACATCAGGGCGTGGTGGCTGTCTGCGCAGTTCGGGAATACGTCACCGTAGACGATATTCTGGAAATCGCAAAAGAGCGGAACGAGGCGCCGTTTGTAATTATCTGCGATGAAATCAGCGACCCCCACAATCTGGGCGCTATTATCCGTACCGCAGAGTGCGTGGGCGCACACGGTGTGATCATTCCCAAGCGCCGCAGCGCCGGTCTGACCGCCATTGTGGGCAAAGCCAGCGCCGGTGCCGCCGAGCACATGGCTGTAGCCCGGGTGCCGAACATCACCGCTGCCATCAAGGAGCTGAAAGAGGCTGGTCTGTGGATTTACGGCACCGCCGCCGAGGGCAGCTCTCCGCTGTGGAGCACCGATTTCTCCGGCCCCATCGGTCTGGTCATCGGTTCCGAGGGCGAGGGCATGAGCCGTCTGGTGGCAGAAAGCTGCGATTTCACCGTGAGCATTCCCCTGCGCGGCAAGGTCTCTTCTCTGAACGCATCTGCCGCAGCTGCCGTGCTGATGTACGAAGTGCTGCATCAAAGAATGAACGCTGAAGCTTGAAGATTTTTGAATATTAAGGATTGAGTAGTTATGGATATCATCGAAGGTCTGGACTTGACCGGTGATTTGCCGGAGGGCTTTGACTATTCTCTGGACGACATTCTGGAAGAATACAAAACCCCGTCGGTGAATTCCCGTCCTGCTCCCGAAACGCCGATTTTTCCTACGGAGCCGGTGCGAATGGAGACGGACAAACAGGATATTTCCGCTGCACAGGTCTCCGTCCCCTCGGAAACGGCAAAGGGCGACCCCTTTCAGTTGGGGGATATTCTGGAAGAATTTTCCAGTAAGCCCGAGCCCGCCGTGCGGCAGACAGAGCCAAAGGGCAGCGTCTATGAAGACGATGAGGGTGTAAAGGTCTATACCCCCGCTTTCGCGGGCCGTCAGCAAACGCCCCCGCCGGTCTCTCCTTTGAACGAGGGAGAAAACGATGCCCCCACTGTCAGCTTTAAGGCCGTTGCCGGCTTGCTGAACAAAAAGAAAAAACATACGAAAAAGACCGGGCAGGTACATACACCCGTCCGTTCCGCCCAGCCGGAGGAGCCCAAGGCGGAATCCGATGCCGATGCCGTTTTCCGTACGGAATTCACCGACAGCGATGCCGGCGAGGCGCTGTATGCCGGCTTCGGCGAGAGCGCAGAAAAAGACACCGGCATGGAACCCGGCCATGATTTCATGGCGGACTTCGGATTGTCCGACAGCAACGATGCCGACGCCCCCGCTGACGAGGACGATGCCCGGAGCATGAAGCGGCACTCTTTCTCCAAGGTGGCTGCCCCCATTTTCTCCGCATTCCATGCGGCTAAGGAAAAATCCGGGAAAGCCAAGGTGGAGCAGGAAGAGGATTTGGGCCCGGAAGTGGACCCGAAAAGCGCCGCCCGCCATTATGGCAGCCGGGTGGAGCTGTACCGCTCCCGCCTGCGCATCGGCGCAGTGCTGAGCGTCATTCTGGCATGGCTGTCTTTCGGTTTTCCGGTGGCCGGTTCTCTGAAGAACCCCGCCGTGTGCGCCGCCATGTGTCTGATTCTGATGCTCACCGTTACCCTGCTGGGTGTGGATATTTTCACCGCCGGTTTTCTGGCCATGCTGCGGAAAAAGCCGGACGCACAGAGTTTGCTTACGGTTTCCTGCATTGCGGCCGCCGTGGACGCATTGGTCATCATTCTGACCCACGGAAGTCAGGGCTACCTGCCCTTCTGCGTGATACCCGCCGTGTCCATGTGCTTTGCCATTTACAGTTCCATGCTGTACTGCCGAGGTCAGCGGTTCAATCTCCGCGTATTGGACCAGATGCGGAATCCCACCAGTATCACCGTGCAGAAAAATCTGGTGAACGAGGGGATGTGCGTCACCCGGACCCCCGGTTACCCCGACGAATTCATTCATTCCAGTGAAGAAGAGGACGTCAGCGAGGTTGCTTATAGTGTTACCGCACCGTTCCTGCTGTTGGCCATTCCGGTGCTGTCTCTGTTGGCAGCCCTGCTGTCCAAGAACATCGCCTCTTTCTTCCACATTCTTTCCGCATTGTATGCCGCGGCGGCCTCTTTCTCCGCTTTGCTGTCATTCCCCCTGCCATACTTCCTGGTGTCTCAGGAACTGAGCCGCGCCGGCAGCGCCATTGCCGGTTGGACCGGTATCCGGGAGCTGGGCACCGCCGATTCCGTTCTGGTGACCGACCAGGACCTGTTCCCCGCAGAAACCGTCTCCATTGAGAGCGTCCGGATTCTGGAAGGTGTGGACCCGGAAACCGCCGTGTCCTATGTTGCCAGCGTGATTTCCGCCTCCGGCAGCTGCCTTGCCCCGGTGTTCACAGAGTTGGTGCGGAAAAACAACTGCATTCTCCGGAAAGTGGAGGAATTCAAGTGCCACGAGGCCGGCGGTCTGACCGCCATGATTGACGGTTCCGAGGTTCTGGTGGGCAGTTCTTCCTTTATTAAATTGATGGGCATTCACCTGCCCCAGAAATTGTCCTCCAAAAATTCCGTATTTCTGGCCATTAACAGCAAGCTGGTGGGCATCATCACCGTGACCTACAAGCCCATTGTCCCGGTGCAGAAAGGTCTGGCAGCCCTGCTGCAGAATAAGGCGGAAGTAATTTTCGCAGCCCGGGACTTCAACGTGACTCCCCTGCTGATTGCTCAGAAATTCAAGCTGCCCTCCGACTCTTTGAATTTCCCCACCTTTGCTGAGCGGTTCCGTATCACCGATTCCCAGAATCTGGAAGAAAGTCTGCCGGTGGCTGTGGTCAAGCGGAAATCTCTGTTCCCCTTCGCCAACGTTGTCACCAGAGCGCGGAAACTGTATTCCACCATCTGCCTGTCCACGGTCTTTTCCATGATTTCCACCTTAGCCGGTGTGATTCTCATGTTCTTCCTGTGCTGCACCGGCTCTTTCGCCTCTGCCTCCGCGGGAAACCTGCTGCTGTTCATGCTGCTGTGGCTGGTGCCCGTGGTCATCGTGTCCGTGTACATGACGAAATAACGCAAAACTTCAAGTACTGTAAGCGCCCCGAAAGCCTATCGCTTTCGGGGTGCTTTTTCGGTTTGCTGGCAAGGAAAAACCATTTACATATAAAATATTCAGGAGATAGTTTGTGCAATATTGCAGGACCATTCTGTGAAAGTTGCTATTGATAAGTTTTCATCAATCATGTATACTATACAAAGATAATTAATTTTTCCAGAATTAATTTAGTCTAGTTACACATCCATGAGAAAGGAAACAACCACTATGAGCTATGCAACCAACAGCATCCGCAACATCTGCCTGCTGGGTCACGCCGGCAGCGGCAAAACTGCGCTGACGGAGAGTCTGCTCTACATGACCGGCGCAATCGACCGTATCGGCAGACCTGCCGACGGCAACACTGTTTGTGACTACGATCCCGAAGAGATTCGCCGCCAGATTTCCATTTCCGCTTCGGTGGCGCCTCTGGAATATAAAGGCTGTAAAATTAATGTCCTGGATACCCCGGGCAGCGTGGACTTCTCCGGCGCTGTGATGGAGGCCCTGCGCGCCGCAGACGCAGCTGTCATTGTCTGCTCCGCAAAAGACGGCATTACCGCCGGTCTGGAACGGGCATGGAAGTACTGTGAAGAGCGGGATATGCCCCGTTTCCTGTACATCTCCAAAATCGATGAAGACAACAGCGACTACAATGCAACCTTTGAGGCACTGCGCGAGAAATACGGCAACCGTATCGCGCCTCTGGTCGTTCCCATTTGGGACGAACAGAAAAAGGTCACCGGTCTGATTGACGTGCTGAACAAGCGCGCATACGAGATGCATGACCTGAAGCGCGTGGAAATTGAAGTTCCCGAAGGCAAGGACACCGTCATTACCGAATTTAACAATGCACTGAAAGAATCCGTGGCCGAAACCAGCGAAGAGTTTATGGATAAGTTCTTCTCCGGTGAAGACTTTACTTACGCGGAAATGATTAAGGGCCTGCGTCAGGGCGTTCGGGAGCTGAGTCTGTTCCCCGTGCTGTGCGGTTCCGGCATCAACTGCATGGGCTCTCTGATGCTCATGGACAACATCGTGGACCTGTTCCCCGACCCCACCGAGGGCAACTATCACAAGGCTACCAAGGCTGACGGCGAAACCGAAGAATTCGTGGTCTCCCCCGGCGGCGTTCCCTCTGCATACGTGTTCAAAACCGTTTCCGACCAGTACGGCAAGTATTCTTTCGTCAAGGTGCTGTCCGGCTCCATTACCCCGGATACCACGTTGGTCAATGCCCGTACCGGCGAAACCGAAAAGCTGGGCCGTCTGTACACCATGTGCGGCAAGAAGGCAACGGAAGTGAAAGAGCTGACCTGCGGCGATATCGGCTATCAAAACGTGGAGACGGCGCGGCAGGACGGCGTGGTGCTCGCGCAATCCATCGACAAATTCACCGAGGTTCTGCCCGGCAGCGTGGTGAATATGACCGTCGGCCGATACGACAGGCGGCGCTACACGGCGGGCGTTACCGTGACGGTGGATGTGCCGCAGAGCGGCGTGACCGTCCGCGTGACGCTGGTGGATGAAAACGGACAGGAAAGCGACATGTATGCCGCGACCTACAACGAAGAAGGGCGGCTTGAGCTGCACGTAACGCTCAGAAGCGAGACGAGCGGCGTTCGCACATGGCGGCTCTATCTGGATGGAAACTTCAAGAGCGAAGCGACGGCGGTTTTGCAGTAAAGGAGAACTATGACGGGAAGCATCCTGCGGGGAATCGGCAGTTTTTACACCGTGCTCTGCGACGAGGACGGACAGGAATACACCCTGCGCGCACAGAAAAAACTGCGTCATCAGAAAATGACGCCGATGGTCGGCGACCGCGTCCGCTTTACGCCGGGGCAGGGCGGGGAGGACGGCTGGCTGGAGGAGATCCTGCCGCGTAAAAGCATGATGGAGCGGCCGAGCGTCGCCAACGTCGATATGCTGATGCTGGTGGTCGCCAGCGTGCCGCAGCCGGACATGCTGCTGTGCGACAAGCTGATTCTGCGCGCGGAAAAGGGCGGCATGATTCCGGCGATCTGCGTCAACAAAATTGACTTGGGCGACGAGCTGGCCGAGCAGATTCGGCGCGAATACGTCGGCACGCAGCTTCGCGTGTTCAGCGTCAGCGCGCGCGAGGGAACGGGCGTTTCGCAGCTGCGGGACGCCATGCGCGGCAAGGTCACCTGTCTGGCGGGGCAATCCGCCGTGGGCAAAAGCTCGCTGCTCAACGCGCTTGTGGGCTACGACCGCGCCATCGTCACC
>CAJMMY010000066.1 GCA_905214605.1 uncultured bacterium
AAGGCCATCGGCCGTCATCTGGAAGGCTGCCGCATCGGCTTTGACGCAGGCGGCTCCGACCGGAAAGTTTCCGCTGTCATTGACGGCGAGAGCGTATACAGCGAAGAAGTGGTCTGGTTCCCGAAAACCAACTCCGACCCGGATTATCACTATGACGGCATTGTGTCCGCATTGAAGTCCGCTGCCGAGCATCTGCCCAGAGTGGACGCTGTGGGCGTCAGCTCCGCCGGTGTGTACATCGACAACCGCACCATGAATGCGTCTCTGTTCCTGAAAGTGCCCAAAGATCAGTTTGACGCAAAAGTGAAAGATATTTACATCCGCGCCATCACCGATACTTTCGGCGATGTGCCTTATGCCGTGGTCAACGACGGCGACGTGTCCGCACTGGCCGGCGCTATGAGTCTGGAAGACAACAACGTGCTGGGCATTGCCATGGGCACCAGCGAGGCTGTCGGCTACGTGGACAATGACGGCAACATCACCGGTTGGCTCAACGAACTGGCTTTCGTGCCCGTGGACGCATCTCCCAAGGCAATGGAAGACGAGTGGAGCGGCGACATCGGCTGCGGCGTGAAATATTTCTCCCAGGATTCCGTGATTAAACTGGCTCCCGCTGCCGGCATCGAGCTGGACGAGTCCCTCTCCCCCGCTGAAAAGCTGAAAGTGGTGCAGGGTCTGATGGAGCAGGGCGACAGCCGGGCTGCAGAGATTTACAAGAGCATCGGCGTGTATCTGGCACACACTCTGGTACATTATTATAATCTGTATCAGTATCGCCATGTTTTGCTGCTGGGCCGGGTCATGTCCGGCAAGGGCGGCGATTTGCTGCTGGATACCTGCAAGCAGGTGCTGGCAGACGAGTATCCTGCCGTGAATGAGAAGATTCATCTGGCATTGCCCGATGAGAAATTCCGCCGGGTGGGTCAGTCCGCCGCTGCTGCAAGTCTGCCGGAGTTGAAGTAAGCCTATGAAAAAACATATTCTTTGTTTCGGAGATTCCAATACCCACGGCTACTGCGCCGACCCCGCCGATTGCGCCGATTCCGCTCTGGCGCGGTTCAATGAGGACGAGCGTTGGACCCGTCTGCTGCAGAAACAGCTGGGCGAGGATTATCTGGTGATTGAAGAGGGTCTGTCCGGTCGGACTACCTCTTTTGATGACCCCGTGTATGAGCATTTGAGCGGCATGGATTACATTTACCCCTGCCTGAAAAGCCATGAGCCCATCAGCCTGCTGATTATCATGCTGGGCACCAACGATACGAAAGAACGCATCGGCGCCAATGCCTTTGCCATCGGTCTGGGTCTGCGCCGTCTGGTGCAGAAAGCAATGACCGTGGATTGCTGGGGTCCCAACGGAAAGCCCAACATTCTGGTGATTGCACCGCCGGTGATTCCCGAATCTTTGTACGACTCCCCGGTGGCCAACGAAATGGGCGTTGGCTGCGTGGCAAAATCCCGGGAAGTGCCCATGCGCTTCCGCACCGTAGCCGAAGAGTGCGGCGTACACTTTGTGGACGCCAACGAGCTGGGCTGCACGTTCAATCAGATTGACTTCATGCATCTGACCCGCGCCGGTCACGCACAGCTGGCTGACGCTTTGGCGCAGCTGGTTCCCATGCTGACAAAAGAATAAACCCGCCAAAAATGGCCGCCGGAAACTTTCCGACGGCCGTTTTGTTCTTTCTGTTGTGCAGTTTTCGGTTTCTCACCGCAGATACCATGGCCGGTCCTCCGGGTCCAGCTGTTCCGTTTCCTCGTCCACGGGCGTGTACTTCCGCAGCACCGGCTCCAACAAATAGGACACCAGCAGCGCGTCAATTGCCGGTAAAATCAGCCACACCAGCAGATAAAACAGCCGCAGGCACAGAAACACCGTCAAGCCATTCAGCAGCGCAACGGCATACATGGGGAAGAAGTGACGGAACACAATCTGCACGCTGTCGCTGAGCAAGCCCTCCAAAGCATACTGAAAGCGGGAAACCAATGCCGCCGCCCCGGAGAAAATTCCCAACGGCAGGAGCATCAGAAAGCCGTATGCCACCTGCACCACGGTTTTCACCGTTCCCCCCGCCGGGAGCATACCGCTGAGCAAGCGAAACACCCCGTACAGCACCGCCGCGGCAATCCAGAACACAACCGACAATCCAATGCCCGGTTTCAGATTTTGCCGAAAGGCTGTGAAAAAATTCTGATACGGCGCCGATTCTCCGTACCGCAGGCACTTCACGCAGCTGTAATACAGCGCCGCCGTAGCCGGTCCCGCCGTAATCAACGGCAGACTGCACACCAGCCACAGCAAGCTGAGCACCACCAAATCCAAAATCCGTCCGGTCGCGCGGAAAAAGAAATTCTCTCCGCTGAAAAATGACTGCATTCCCGTTCCTCCCACTCCCTTGTTACTGCCCTTACCATACCACATTCTCCCCGTTCCCGCAACCGATTCTGTTGACTTGCATACCGGGGGAAAACCGTTTATAATGGGTACAACAGTATCATTGAGAAACGGAGAAATTTATGTTTTTTGATACCCATGCACATTATGACAGCGACCGGTTTGATCACGACCGGAGCGCTGTTTTGTCCGCCCTGCCCGGTCTGGGCGTAGACTTGGTGATTGACCCGGGCTGCGATGAGGTTTCCTCCAAAGCCGCCGTAGCATTGGCGGAGGAATATGAGTTTCTGTATGCCGCCGTGGGTTGGCAGCCGCAGGAGCTGAAAGAAAGCTATTATGACGGCGCGCTGGACGTAATTCGTCAGTTGGCCGCCCACCCGAAGGTGGTCGCCATCGGCGAAATCGGTTTGGATTACTACTGGGATACCAGTTATAACGAGTTTCAGCAGGAAATTCTCCGGGAGCAGTTTCGTCTGGCGGAAGAGCTGGACCTGCCGGTAATTTTCCATGACCGGGAGGCTCACGGCGACAGCCTTGCCATCGTGCGGGAATTTCCCAACGTCCGGGGTGTGTTCCACTGCTATTCCGGCAGCGCGGAGATGGCAAAGGTGCTGTTGGATTTGGGTTGGTATCTGGGCTTTGACGGCCCCGTAACCTATAAAAACGCCAAAAAGCACCGGGAAGTGCTGGAAATCTGCCCCATGGACCGCATTCTCATAGAAACGGACAGTCCGTACCTCTCCCCGGAGCCGAAACGGGGCACCCGGAATCACTCCGGCAATCTGGAATTGATCAATGCCAAGCTTGCGGAAATCAAAGGGGTTTCCCCGGAGGAAATGGCCCGGGTCACCATGGAAAACGGAAGGAGGCTGTTCCGCCTATGATGTTTTCTCCCATCAGTCCGCTGCAGGGTGTTCCCAATTTCCGGGATTTGGGCGGTCTGGAAACTACCGACGGACGGAAAATCAAGCCCCATAAGCTGCTGCGGGGCGGTCATTTGGCGCAGCTGACCCCCGGGGACCGTCAACTGCTGACGAAAACCTATGATTTGAAAACGGTCATTGATTTGCGTACCGGCAAAGAACGGACCCAGAAACCGGACCAAGCGCTGCCCGGCGTTGAGAATATTCACTGCCCGATTTTTGAAAGCAAGGAAGAGGGCATCACCCGGGAAACCGTAACGGAAGAGGACCCGGTGCAAACCGCCATTGCCATGGCAAAGCGCATGGAAGGTGATTCCTTCAACCGCATGTGCGGTCTGTACGGAGTTCTTCTGGAGGAGCAGGGCATTGACCATTACCGAAAATTTTTCCGGTATCTTCTTGCGCAGGAAGAGGGTGCGCTGCTGTGGCACTGCACCATGGGCAAGGACCGCTGCGGCACGGCGGCGGTTTTTCTGGAAACCGCGCTGGGTGTGCCTTGGGAAACCGTGGTGGAGGATTATCTGTTCTCCAATGTCCGCATTCAGCCGCTGACCGAGCAGACCATTCAGGCTGCCCGGGCATATACCGACGATGAAGCACTGTTTGAGCAAATGCGGATTTTGGACGCGGCTGACCTGGCATTTCTGAACACAATGCGGGATAAAGCCATTGCCCTGTCCGGCAGTCTGGAGGATTTTCTCCGAATCGAATTGGACCTGACCGACGAAAAACGGGAAATTCTGAAAGCCCGCTATCTGGAATAAAAAATGCTCCCGGACATAGTGTTTCGGGAGCATTTTTCATATTATTATGTTACAGTGTTCCGTTGGGTGCCACGCCAATCATATATTCCACGCCAATGGCCACCAACACCACCAGCAAAGAGACAATCAAGCCGTGGAGCATGGGCTTTGCGCCGGAGCGGCAAAGCTCCTTGAAACTGGTGTTCAAACCGATGGCTGCCAATGCCGCCACCATCAGAAATTTGCTGATGCTTTTCAGCGCAGCCGCCAATGATGCAGGAATCAAGCCAAGGCTGGTCAGGCAGGACATGGCCAAAAAGGCCAGAATGAACCAAGGAAACACAGATTTCAGATTCACCTTCACACCGTTTTCCGCCGTCTGCTGATTTTTCCGTTTCAGATGCACATTGATGGCCGCAAACGCCAACACCGCGGGAATGATAGCCAATGTCCGGGTCAGTTTCACCATGGTTGCAAAATCACCGGCCGCCTCGCTGAAAGCATATCCCGTGGCCACCACACTGGAGGTATCGTTCACCGCCGTGCCTGCCCAAAGGCCGAATGCCGCGTCCGACAAGCCCATCCAACGGCCCAAAATGGGAAAAATCACAATCATTGCCATATCAAACAGAAACGTTGCGGACAGACCATAAGCAATGTCCATATCCGTTGCATCAATCACCGGCGCAATGGCGGCAATGGCAGAGCCGCCGCAGATGCCCGTTCCCGCATTGATCAGGCTGCTGGTCCGCCAATTCAAGCCCAATGCTTTGCCGATGAGCGCGCCCAAGCCGAAACAAGTGGCCAATGTAAACACCATGACCGTCAGAGAAAACCGCCCCACCGTAAGAACCGTGCGGATATTCAAGCTTGCGCCCAACAGAACAATGGCAAATTTCAGAATTTTCTTGGACGTGAATTTGATTCCCGGCGCCGTAACGTCATTGGGTTTCCAAAAGCCGTTGATGATCATGCCGATGAACATGGCAATCACCGACGCGCCGATAAAGTGCAGCCCCGCAGCATATTCCAGCTGCTCCAATCCCTTGGCAACCGCCGCAATCACCAGTGCAATTGCCGCACCGGGTATCATTTTCAAAATGGTTTTCATGCTTTTTCCCTCCGCATTTCTCATTTGGTCTTTATCTTAGTACAGGTTTATGATAAGATAAAGGCATTGATTAGAATCATTTCATTCCATTTCGTTATGATAAGAGGGCAATATGGACCAAAAACTGGAAACATTTCTGACGGTTTGTCAGACCATGCATTACGGACGGGCGGCAGAGCAGCTGCATTTGTCTCAACCGGCGGTGAGCAAGCACATTCAAGCGCTGGAAAATCAATATGCCGTGCAGCTGTTCACTTACAGCGGCCGCCGTTTGGAAAAGACCCGGGCGGGGGCGCTGTTGGAGCAATATGCCATTTCCCTGCGCTACAATGAGACGCAGCTGCTCCAATCCCTCCACCCCGCGCCGGAAAACCGTCTGCGCATCGGCGCCACAAAGTCCATCGGCGATTATATTCTCCTGCCGGAAATTCGCCGGTTTCTTGCCCAGCCGAACAATCAACTGGAATTTTTGGTGGATAACACCGCCCATCTTCTGGCACATTTGGAGGCCGGTGCGCTGGACTTCGTAATTCTGGAGGGCATTTTCGACAAGCAGCGCTATGACCATTTCCTGCTGCGTATGGAGCCGTACATCGGCATCTGCCCGGCGGGGCACCCCTTTGACGGGCGGCAAATTTCCACGGAAGAGCTGTTTTCTCAGCGGCTGATTCTCCGGGAAAAGGGCTCCGGCACCCGAAACATTCTGGAGCAGGGCTTGGCGCAGCTTGGCTATGGCACAGACGCGTTTGCCGGCTGTATCTGCATCAGCTCTTTTAAACTCATTCGGGAATTGGTCCGCAGCGGCTGCGGCATCAGCTTTTTGTATCTGGCAGTTGTCAAAAACGACCCACAATTCGGACATTTCTCCTGCCCGCCCCTCACCGGAGCCCATGAGCTGAATGTTGTGTTTTTGAAACACACCGACGCCGGGCAGCGGGCCAAAAAATT
The DNA here is from genome assembly GCA_905214605.1 of uncultured bacterium. The sequence continues at coordinate 6,124 of CAJMMY010000066.1, forward strand.
TCTGGAGCCCAATGGGGTGCGCGCCGGGTGGCTGTAACTATTTTTCCGAAAAGACAAAAACTCCGGCAGAAAAATTCTGTCGGAGTCATTTGTATTTGCATTTCGATTTCGGAAAACAAAAAAAGAAGTA
>CAJMMY010000067.1 GCA_905214605.1 uncultured bacterium
TTCTCCCAGGTGACAAAGTCACGATTCAGATGTCTCCGTACGATCTGACCCGTGGCCGGATTACTTGGAGAAGTAAATAGGAGGTTTAAGAAATGAAAGTTAGACCGTCCGTAAAACCCATGTGCGAGAAATGCAAGATCATCAAGCGCAAGGGTAAGGTCATGGTTATCTGCGAAAACCCCAAGCATAAGCAGAGACAGGGCTGAGCCATCCACAATACGGTCCTGAACACAATTCACCACAGCCGCACCGCAATCGGAGGCTCCCTCCGGCGGGATGAAGCCCCGTGCGCACAATAAAAGGTGCGAACAAACAATCATTGAAAGGAATGATCAATTAGTATGGCACGTATAGCCGGCGTCGACCTGCCTAAAGACAAGAGAATCGAAATCGCTCTCACTTATGTCTACGGAATCGGCAGGACCAGCGCAACCAAGATTCTGGAGAAGACCGGAATCAACCCTGACATCCGCGTGAAAGACCTCACCGATGAGGATGAAGCAAAGATCCGTGAATGCATCGATCACGATTACATTGTGGAAGGCGACCTGCGTCGTCAGACCGCTCTGGACATCAAACGTCTGACCGAGATCGGCTGCTACCGCGGCCTGCGTCACAGAAAGGGCCTGCCCTGCCGTGGCCAGAGAAGCAAGACGAATGCTCGTACTCGCAAGGGTCCGAAACGCACCGTCGCAAATAAGAAGAAGTAAGGAGGGATATGAATTATGGCAACTCAGGCAAGCGCTAAAAAAAAAGTGAGACCCCGCCGTAAAGAGCGGAAGAACATTGAAAAAGGTCAGGTTCATATCAGCTCCTCTTTCAACAACACCATGGTGACCATCACCGATACCCACGGCAATGCAATTTCCTGGGCATCTTCCGGTGAGATGGGCTTCCGTGGCAGCAGAAAGTCCACTCCTTTTGCTGCTCAGACCGCTGCAGAGACTGCAGCTAAGGCAGCTATGGATCATGGCCTGAAGACCGTTGAAGTGTTTGTCAAAGGTCCCGGTCAAGGACGTGAGGCAGCAATCCGTGCTCTGCAGACCGCAGGTCTGGAAGTTACGATGATTAAGGACGTCACCCCCATTCCTCACAATGGCTGCCGTCCTCCCAAACGCCGCCGCGTCTGATCTTGGGAAGGAGGAAATAGACTATGGCTAGAAATATGCAGCCCATTGTCAAGCGTTGCAGAGCGCTGGGCATTTCCCCTGCGGTGATGGGCTATACCGAAAAATCCAAACTGAATTCCAATAAGCGGAACCCCGGTGCCAAAAAACGGACCAAAAAGAGCGAGTACGCTAACCAGCTGAATGAGAAGCAGAAAGTGAAGTTCATCTACGGCATCCAGGAGAAGCAGTTCCGTGCATATTACGAGAAGGCAGAAAAGGCTCCCGGAATCACCGGTGAAGTTCTGCTGACCACCATCGAGCGTCGTCTCGATAACGTGATTTATCGCCTGGGCCTGGCTAAGACCAGACGGGAAGCTCGTGAGCTGGTGTCTCACGGTCACTTCACTGTCAACGGCAGCGTTGTGAACATTCCTTCCTTCCTGGTGAAGCCCGGCATGGTCATCGGCGTGAAAGAATCCAGCAGAAGCATTGAGCGCATCAAGGGCTTCATGGAGGAAGACGCTTTCCGTGGCCTGCCCAAATGGCTGACCTACGACGCAAAGAAGGGCGAAGGCACTGTTGTGGCTATGCCCGCAAGAGACGACATCGATTATGAGGTTGCTGAACACATGATCGTCGAGTTGTACTCCAAGTAATCCCCAGACCCTCAGAATTGGTAAGCTGAAAACCACGTGCTACGGCACATAAATCGAATAAGGAGGGTTAAGTCTATATGATCGAAATAGAGAAGCCGCGTATTGTATGCCTCGAGACGCCCACAGACGATTCTTATGGAAAGTATATCATTGAACCTCTGGAGCGTGGATATGGTACGACTCTCGGAAACTCGTTGAGAAGAGTTCTGCTCTCCTCTCTGCCCGGTACCGCTGTTACCAGCATCAAAATTGCCGGCGTCCAGCATGAATTTTCCACCATTCCCGGTGTGAAAGAAGATGTGACGGAAATCGTCCTGAATGTGAAGAGCATCATTGCTCGTCTGCATACCCAGGGCCCCAAAACCGTGTACATCGATGCAAACGGCGAAGGCGAAGTGACTGCCGGTGACATCAAGGCCGACGGTGAGGTAGAGGTCCTGAATCCGGATCTGCACATTGCAACGTTGGGTGCAGGCGCATCTTTGAGCATGGAGCTGACCATTGGTCACGGCCGTGGTTACGTGCCCGCTGCAAAGAACAAAACGCCCCAGATGCCCATCGGAACGATTCCTGTTGACTCCATCTATACGCCGGTTCTCAAAGTCAACTACACGGTGGAAAATACCCGTGTGGGTAACCAGACTGACTTTGACAAACTGACCATCGAAGTCTGGACAGACAAGACCATTACCGCCAGAAACGCTCTGTCTCTCGGCGCAAAGATTCTGGTCGATCACTTTACAATTTTCACAGACCTCTCCGAAACAGTTGGTGGCACAAGCACCGTTGTCGAAAAGGTGGAAACCCCGAAAGACAAGCTGCTTGACATGACGATTGAGGAGTTGGATCTCTCTGTGCGCAGCTTTAACTGCCTGAAGAGAGCAAACATCAACACTGTTGAGGATCTGATCAACAAGACGCAAGACGAGATGATCAAGGTCCGTAACCTCGGCAGAAAGAGTCTGGAAGAGGTTGAGCACAAGCTGGCTCAGCTGGGACTGTCTCTGGCGAGCGACGATAATCAGTAAGGTACGGCTTCGTACCATTCAACCTTAGGAGGTTAGTAATATGCCCGGTACTAGAAAACTCGGCAAGACCACCGATCAGCGTATGGCAATGCTCCGTCAGCAGGTCACGGACTTCCTGGACAACGGCCGCATGGAGACCACTGTCACTCGCGCGAAAGAGATCGCACCTCTTGCAGAGAAAATGATTACCCTGGGTAAGAAGAAAGATCTGGTATCTTACCGCCAGGCCCTGTCCTTCATTACCCGCGAAGACGTTGCAAAGAAGGTATTTGACGAGATCGCTCCCAAATACGCTGAGCGCAACGGCGGTTACACCCGCATCACCCGCGTTGGCGCACGTCGCGGCGACGCAGCTGAAGTGGCTGTCATCGAACTGGTGTAATTGAATCAGTTTTCAAACGCCCGCAGTTTTTGCTGCGGGCGTTTTTCTATTTCCGAAGACGGGCGGAGCACTTGCCAGTGGTGCTGGAATTTGGTATACTGAACACAGCAAATGGAAGGGAGTGAATCTTCATGGCAAAATGGGAAAAACAACTGAACGGTGATTTTGACAACATTCTGCAGCGCATTGAGCAGGGAATTTTGCGGGGGAGCATCAGCGCGTCCTTAGAGGCGTCCAGCGATTTCCGTCAAGGAACGGCGCGGTGCAGCGTCCGGGTGTTTGAGCGGTTCAGCTATATGGGCGGAAACCGATTGAGCATGTCCGTAACGCTGTTTCAGAATGACGGCCCCATTTGCATGAGCGCCGTGACAGCCGGGGGCAGTCAGGGTGTGTTCCTCAAGGTGAATACCTGGGGAGAAGATGCATTTCTGGAGAAACTGAAAGAATTGATTTAATACCGTTTGAGGAGAAAATGAGCATGGAAAAGGATTTGTATGTGGGCTCTCTGAGCCGGTACTATACCCAGAACTGGTTTGAGGATTTGGAGCCTGCGGATTCGGATTTGACGCCGGCGGAAATTCAGGAGATTACCTCCGGTTGGCGGGACAGCGTCATGCAGGCCATTCAGTCCACCGTTGGAAAACGGAAGGGCTGGGAAGAACGTCTGGACGGACCGTTCCGTTTGGCAAAGCTGGAGGAACCGGCAGTGGATGCATTGCTGCTGTATGCCGCGGCAAAGATGTATAACGAGCCCTACCCCGGCCGCCTGCCCTTGGATTGGAACCCGGACGATGAACCTTTGATTCAGCGGGCGAAGGCCGATGAGCAGGCCAACTGGTCTCTGTTCCGGAATGCGGAATGGTGGCTGCCGGTGGAACAGCCGCTGCTGTTTCAAGGAGAAACACCCACGGGGGATATGATTACCCTCTCCACCGCAGGCGCTTTGATGTTGGAGCTGCTGCGGCTGAACGAATTGGGCTGGAAGGCCGACGAGGCAGCTGTGCTCAGTTGGTCGGAACGGAAAGTGGACCGGAATGAGGAAGGCTATTCCACGGTTTCCTTGGCGCGGAATGCTTACTCCAACCTCTGGCAGAGCGCAAAATTCGCGCTGCAGAACAATCTGCCCATTGTCTTGGAACGGGATACGGACGAAGAAACCGAATAAAAACAAACTGCCATCTTTTTTGCGGAAGATGGCAGTTTTTGCATGATTAGGATAACAGGGAAAGAAGAAACAAGAGCAGCCCGTATACCGCGCTGGCGGCGGTGCCGTAGACGATGACCGGACCGGCAATCACAAAGGTTTTGGCAGCCAAACCCATAGCGCCTTCCATTTTGAATTCAATGGTGGGCGAGGTGACGGCGTTGGAAAACCCGGTGATGGGCACCAATGTGCCGGCTCCGGCGAATCGGGCAATTCGGTCATAGACACCCAAACCGGTCATCAGTGCCCCCAGAAAGACCATGGTAACGGATGTGGCGGTACCGGCATCGGCTTTGGAAAGCCCCCAGAGAGTAAACAGATTCAAAAAGATTTGTCCGATGGAGCAGATTGCGCCGCCCACCAGAAAGGCATTCCGGCAATTTTTGCCAATGGGGGAGGGCGGAGCGAGGCGGTTTACCATTTGCTGATAGCGCTCCGGTGTGGTTGTGTTCAAATTCCATTTCATAAAAAATTCCTCCGGGGATAGTTTGCCCCGAAGGAATGGTATGTATGCGGAATTTACCGATGAAACAGCTTTTCCAGAAGCCCTTTCGGCTCCCGATAATTTTTTGCAGCATCGGACAGATGCACATGGCGCAGCGCTGCCTGCCAGCAGGGAGAATTACCCTGCCATGCCAGCGGATTTCCCGATTCCGCATCTCCCTCCGGGTGAACGTCTCGGAACGCAATTTCCAACAGCTTACCGTCATTCATGGCGGTAACTGTGGGAAAATCCCTATCGGTATCCCGAATATTCATCAGATAACAGGTCAAATGTGGATAAATGGTTTGAAATTCCCGGCGGAAGTTCTCCAGAGATTCCGGACTATCCGGACGGTTGCACACAATCAGCACGTGTTTTGCCTGCTGCAAAATGCCGTCGATGCGCTCTGCCCGGCGGAGCATGGTTTTCCGCATAGCCTTCTGTCCGGCGGAAAGGGATTTTTTCACCGGGAAATGGTGAATGGACGTGATGTTATTTTTCGTGTCCACCACCCGACGATTTTTTCCGTGGGTTTGGGGCTCTTCTTCAATTTCCGTGAAGAAATCTTCATACTTTGTGGCGAAAATGTGGAGAAAAGCAGACAAGGGGTACAGCTCCATCCAATCCATGGGCGCCGAGGTGAACCGGAGACCGGCAGCCTTGATTTGCTGCGCCGGGCGGCAAGCCGGTCCGGCAGAGAGGACAAGGTCCATGGGAATGGCATCGAGAAAGTTCAGTTCTTCCATGTATTCTCCTTTAGAAATCCACCGACAGGTTTTCCAACCCGTTGGCCTCAAATTCCTGCATGTATTCTTCGATGCGGTTGTTCAGCGGGGCGGGGTCTTCCGGCTCACCGAACAGATTCAAATCCCGGCGGGCCAGCTCTTCCGCCAGAATTTCGAAAAATACGGCGTCTTCATAATCACAGATGGCCTCATGAATGCCGCCCTCTTGAAAGGCTTTGCTGGGTTTCGGAACCCCGAAGGGTGTTTGCACCAGCGATTTCATGCCGCACTTTGGGGCATAGGAAAAAATTTTGGATTCCATATAATCGTAATCCCCGATGCGGTCCCTGCCCCGGGCAGAGTTCAGAATCCAGTTGCCCACGTACACCAAATCCAGCAGCCGGCGATATTCCAAATCCGTCAATTCGATTGTCATAATGACCCTCCCTTGCAGATACTTACGCATAATTTTCTTTTGTACCCCATTATAGCAAGGGACAGACCGGAATTCCACAAAAAATATCAGGGAAATCCAAGGAATATCTTGTATTCTTCCGGTGTTTCAGCTAAAATGATAAGGATTATGAGATTGGCAGGAGAATCATGAACAAAAAAGTATTGATCACTGTCTCCGGTTTTCAGCGTTTGGA
>CAJMMY010000068.1 GCA_905214605.1 uncultured bacterium
GATTAACTTCGTCAACGATCAGAGCAATATGCGCATTTCCACCGGCATGCTGAACAACGTCCTGGCAGATGCGCAGGCGCGTGTGCAGCCGCCCACGGATAAGGGCCGTCGGCTGAAGATTTATTACATGACGCAGACCGGCATTAAGCCGCCCAACTTCGTAATTTTCTGCAATAGCAGAGAGTTGTTCCATTTCTCCTATCAGCGCTATCTGGAAAATCAGATTCGTTCCGTGTTTGGCTTGGAGGGCACTCCCATTCGGATTGTCATCCGGCAGAAAGGGGATAAGGAATAATGCGGATTCTCGCCTTGGTCGTTACGGCGGTTGCCTCTTATTTGTTAGGCAGCTTGAATGGTGCGATCATTGCTTCTAATCTTGTTTTTCATGATGATATCCGAAATTACGGCAGCCATAATGCGGGACTGACGAATTTTTACCGAATTTATGGGGTAAAAGGCGTTGCCTTTGTGATTGGTATCGACATCGGAAAAACGGCGGTTGCAATTTTGCTGGGCCGCCTGCTCATGAGCTTTTTCGATGCATCGGATTTCGGTATGTTTTTTGCAGACCTTTGTCTGGTTATAGGACACATGTTCCCGGTATTTTATCAGTTCCGGGGCGGTAAGGGCGTTATGTGCGCCGGGATTGCGCTGTTCTTTATTGACTGGCGTATGGGGATTCTGTGTGCCATTCTGTTTTTTGGCATCATTGCGGCTACCCGGTATGTGTCTTTGGGCTCTGTGGTCACAGCGGCGTTTTTCCCCATTGCCGCGCTGCTGACCCGTCATGGTCTGCAATGTGCCGGGATTGCCTTGGTGATTGCGGTGCTTGTGATTGTCAAGCACCATGAAAACATCGGCCGGCTGCTCCGTCATGAGGAGTCCAAATTGGTAATCAAAAAAGACCTCAGCGATAAATTCGATGAAAATTTTTGATGGAGGATAGAGGAATAGTATGCTTGAACTGAGAAATATCTGTTTCAGCGCAGAAGAAGACGGCGTTAAGAAAGAGATTCTGAAAAATATCAATCTGACCATTGACGAACGATTTGTGGCAATTACCGGCCCCAACGGCGGCGGTAAATCCACACTGATTAAGCTGATTTCCGGCGTGTTGACGCCCACTTCCGGACAGATTTTGCTGGACGGCGAGGACATTACCAACCTGTCCATTACCGAGCGCGCCAACAAGGGCATCAGCTATGCATTCCAGCAGCCGGTGCGTTTCAAGGGCATCACCGTGTTTGATCTGGTTAAACTGGCCTCCGGTAAGGAGCTGACGGTGAGCGAGGCTTGCGAGTACCTGTCTGAAGTGGGAATGTGCGCACGGGACTATGTGAATCGCGAAGTGAACGGCAGCTTGTCCGGCGGCGAGCTGAAACGCATTGAAATCGCAACCATTCTGGCCCGGGCAACGAAATTGAGCCTGTTTGACGAGCCGGAGGCCGGCATCGACCTGTGGAGCTTTGGCAGCTTGATTTCCGTGTTCGAAAATCTGTATAAGAAGATTCAGGGCAATATTCTGATTATCTCCCATCAGGAGCGGATTCTGAACATTGCGGACCGTATCATTGTTCTGGCAAACGGCAATGTGATTGCCGACGGCGACCGAAAGACCGTTCTGCCCACGCTGATTCGCAATGACGGTCTGTGCTCCAAATTGACGGAGAACGAAGGAGGAAACTGCTGATGGACGCAATTGAAAAACAGCTGCTGAAAGAAATTGCCGGTCTGGAAGAAATTCCTCACGGCGCGTTCAATATCCGTGCCAACGGTGGACTGGAAGGCCGGAATACCACCGCGAACATCGACATTGTGACCAAAACGGACAAGCCGGGCATTGACATCATCATCAAGCCGGGCACGAAGAACGAGAGTGTGCATATCCCCGTGATTATCTCCAAAACCGGTCTGTCCGATTTGGTGTATAACGATTTCTATATCGGCGAGGATTGCGATGTGACCATCGTTGCCGGCTGCGGCATTGACAACTGCGGCGGTCAGGAATCCCGTCATGACGGGATCCACACGTTCCATATTGCAAAAAATGCAAAGGTCCGTTACATCGAGAAACATTACGGTCAGGGCGAAGGCACCGGCGAGCGGGTGATGAATCCCACCACTGTGATTGAAATGGCGGAAGATTCCTATATGGAAATGGAAACCACTCAAATTAAGGGCATTGATTCCACCTATCGCGATACCTCTGCTGTTTTGGACGCAGGTGCAACGCTGGTTATCAAGGAAAAAATCATGACCCACGGCAAGCAGGTGGCAGAGACCAACTTTACTGTGGACTTGAACGGTGCCGGTTCCAGCACCAATGTGATTTCCAGAAGTGTGGCAAAGAACCAGTCCAAGCAGGTGTTTCGTGCAAAAATCAACGGCAACAATGCTTGCGCCGGCCACTCCGAGTGCGATGCGATTATCATGGATGAGGCCAGTGTGCAGGCCATTCCCGAAATCACCGCAAACTCTGTGGAGGCAAGTCTGATTCACGAGGCTGCCATCGGCAAAATTGCCGGAGAGCAGCTGATTAAGCTGATGACTCTGGGTCTGACCGAGGCTCAAGCCGAGGAACAGATTGTCAACGGTTTCTTGAAATAATGATGCAAAGGCAGAACGGCTGCGGTCGTTCTGCCTTTTTCGGAAATACGCTTGACAAAAGCAGTGAAAGAACGTTATAATCCAACAGATATAGTGAGAAAGGGGACGCATGATGATGGAGCAGCATTGTACAGCGCATTACAAATCCATCGGCATGGTATTTCCTTTTTTTGAAACCGACTGATTCAGTCGGTTATTTTTTTGCCTGTTTTTAGGGAGAGAGGAGCAAAAAATGAAATCATCTGGTAACGGAGAACCGATTCGGGACGCGCGGGCCTTGGGTCTGCCGAAAATGCTGACCTTGGGTTTGCAGCACATGTTTGCCATGTTCGGTGCAACAGTGCTGGTCCCCATTTTGGTCAATACCTACGGACTGCCTTTGTCCATTCAGACAACCCTGTTCTTTGCAGGTTTGGGCACTCTGTTTTTCCATCTGTGTACCCAATTCAAGGTGCCTGCGTTCTTGGGCTCGTCCTTTGCATTCTTGGGCGGATTTGCTGCCATTGGCGCAATGAATAGCGGCATCTATGCAGCCATGTCCGGTGCGGAGAAATTGCAGTATGCCTGCGGCGGCATTGTTGTGGCGGGCTTGCTGTATGTGGTTTTGTCTCTGATTATTAAAGCCGTGGGCGTGCATCGCGTGATGCGGTTTCTGCCCCCGGTGGTAACCGGACCGATTATCATTCTGATTGGTCTGAATCTGGCGCCGTCTGCTGTGAACAATGCCAAAACCTGCTGGTGGCTGGCTCTGGTGGCAATGGCTATCATCATAGCGGCCAATATCTGGGGCAAGGGCATGGTGAAAATCATTCCCATTCTGTTGGGCGTGGTCGGTTCCTATTGCGTGGCTTTGATTGCCAATGCCTGCGGCGCAACGGTGATTACGGATTTGTCCACCGGCGATGTGGGTCCTATGCTGGACTTTTCCGGTATGGGCGGTGCGAAACTGATTGGTTTGCAGCCCTTCTTTACGAATTTCTCCGGCAACGTGGCCAAGTTTGATATTTCCGCCATTTTGGTGATGGCACCCATCGCCATTGCCTCTATGATGGAGCACATCGGTGATATTTCCGCAATCTCCGCTACGGTGGGCGGGAATTTCATTGAGGACCCCGGCTTGAACCGCACCTTGTTGGGCGACGGTCTGGCAACCTCTCTGGCGGCATTGTTCGGCGGTCCGGCAAACACCACCTACGGTGAAAATACCGGCGTGTTGGTGCTGTCCAAGGTCTATGACCCCCGTGTGGTCCGTCTGGCGGCTGTCTATGCCATGATTCTCTCTTTCAGCCCCAAGTTTGCGGTGCTGGTCAACTCCATTCCTGCGGCCATTATCGGCGGTGTCAGCTTTATTCTGTATGGTATGATTTCCGCAATCGGTGTCCGAAACGTGGTAGAAAACAAGGTGGACTTCACCAATTCCAGAAACCTGATTATTGCAGCGGTGATTCTGGTTTGCGGTCTGGGCTTTACCGATGGACTGACCTTTACCGTGGCAGGTACCTCCGTGACGTTGACCTCGCTGGCGATTGCAGCAATTGCAGGAATTTTCCTGAATGCTGTCCTGCCGGACAATGACTTCCGTTACGGCGCAGCCGATGAGCCGGATACAGGCTCCCTGGGCAAATATTAAGCAAATCATAAGTGTATAAGAGCCGAAGGCACTGTGAGCAATCGCAGTGCCTTCGGCTTTTGCGCTTGAATGGAGGTTAAGAGGCTGAAACGATACGGTTTTGCTCTACGAACACCCATCCGAATCTTTTCATATTTGCAAATGCGCGCCTGACATGCTATAGTACCTATGCAGATTTGAGAGGGGATATTTTCATGGAGCGAAAACGGGAACTAAACTATATGAACGCGATTGCGTGTCTTTTTGTCATACTGATTCATGTGTTGTCTCTTGGCATCAGTTCAGCGGAGCGTTCATCCTGGCAGGCAGCGGTCATATATTTCCCTTGGCGGTTATCGGCCTTTGTTGTGCCGATGTTTCTGTATACCGGCGCGGTGAAAATGGCCCGTCAGTTTATGGATAGGGAAGTAACGATGAAAGAATATGTGCAGTATTTCCTGCATCGTATTCAGAAAATTTATATTCCCTACGTGCTTTGGACCGTACTCTACTATCTATCTTTCATGAAAATCAACTTCGTTCATGGAAATCTGAAGGAGTTTCTGTCCTATCTTTTGATCGGAAACCTTGCCTCGCCCTTTTACTACATCATCATTATCATGCAGTTCTATTTTCTGATGCCCTTGTGGATTTGGATGATAAAGCATCTTTCCGCATATTTGGCCATTGGAATCAGCCTGCTGATTACGGTTTGCATGCAGCAATCTTCTTACATTTTGTCCATCTTGGGGCTTACATTTGCGTACACTGACCGCATTTTCCCGACGTACATCATTTTCTGGACTGTTGGTCTGTACGTCGGAAAGTACTATGAGTCCATCGTGCCCACATTCACCGGAAAGCTGGGGCGAATCATTGGCGGCGTAGTGATTGTGCTTTGCGCCGGTCTTGCATATGTTCAGTACACGGGCCACGCTCTGGGACTTTATATGGCTGATGTAAAAATGGTGGCGGACCTGCTTTCCATCATGTTCGTGCATTCTGTTTCCTTGCAGCTGACCCATGCGCCGAACGGGGTTCAGAATGTACTGCAAAAGCTGTATGAAAGCTCATTTTTCGTTTACCTATCTCACTGCCTATTCTTAACACTGGGCACTTACTACTTGCAGCTGTTTGGCGTGGGGAAACTGACGGTTCTTTTGACTGCTCGGTTTATCATTTGCTATACCGTTCCCTTCGTATTGTATGGAATATACAGCAGAATTTGCACTGGATTGAATATCCGTCAGCGCTTATTGGGCTGATATGCAAAAATGGAGCCTTTGCGTCAAAGCAAAGGCTCCATTTTGTTTATTAAGCACTGCGATTAAGTTTCACTGTTGTCAATCGGAAGAATATCCTTTAACTCCGTGTCCATGGTGACGGTAAAACGGGGAAGTTGATATAGCGATTGGGAAACATCAGCAATTTCCGGAACGGTTGTAAAACTCATCGAAAAGTTCTGCTGAATATAGGTTTCGGCACACGGTTCTACCGCACCGTATGGATACGCGAAAAACGACGGGGAAACACCCAATTCTTCCTGCATTCTGTTTTTGCTTTTGTCTAAATCCGTAAATACACGGCGCTCAAAAGCATCCGGTTGCTCACCGATTTTTCTTTGAATCCCGTTTACTCCGTCCGGATTGAAATTTCCATGCAGCTCGGGATTATGGAGCGCGTAAGTATGGGAACCGAACTCCACAAGACCGGATTTTTTCATTTCGCGACACATATCCCACGTTAAGTGTCCGGCATCAGACGTTTCGGATAGGGAGACAATCAGCGAGACCGCTGCTTTCATCTTATATTTTTTCAGCAGTGGGAACATGAATTCATAATTACTGCTGTATCCGTCATCAAAAGTCAAGAGAACGACCTTGGCGGGTAATCGTTTGCGCTTGATTAAATCGCTTGGCAGAATGGTCTTGTATCCGTTCTCTTGCAGCCACTTTAGGTCCGTTTCGAATTTGTCTGAAGTTACCGTTACG
>CAJMMY010000069.1 GCA_905214605.1 uncultured bacterium
CCGTCAATGTAAATGGCACCGGAGTCACAGGAGTATACGCCGGTAAGGATCTTCATCATGGTGGATTTTCCGGCGCCGTTCTGCCCCACCAGAGCGTGAACGGAGCCCTTCTGCAAATCGAAATCAACGCCGTTCAGAACGGATACGCCGCCGAAGGATTTATGCACGTTTTTCAAACTGATGATCGGGTTTTGCTGCATATTTACCATCTCACTTTATACTCAGAATCACGGTTCGGCAGTAGTACCGAAACCCCGAAAGGATCGAGGGGGATCCTTTCGGGCGTCTCGGAACATACTATGCGGCACTCATATGCCGGGAGAGAGTGGCATATGTAGGAGAGTTTGCCGGTTTACTTGACCAGCTCGGTCAGCCACTCGGGAGCCTGATCCAGACCGTAGCTGGCGCAGTAGCCTTCCAGCAGGTTGTGGGCGTCAACAGGCAACGCCACGGGGCAGACGAAGGTGGAGGGCAGCTCCTTGCCCAGCAGGGCGTAGGCGGCGCAGTAGGCCTCGCAGGTGCCCTGATCCCAGGAGCGGGAGGTGGCGGAGCAGGTGATCATACCGCCGGTGGCGATGGAGCGGGCAGAGGTGTCGCCCAGGTCGATGGTGACGATCTGCAGATCCTCACGGCCGGCAGCCTTGGCGGAAGCCATCACGTACTCGGCGGGAGCTTCCCAGGAAACGTACACACCGGCCAGATCGGGATACTGAGCCAGCAGGGAGTCGGCGTTGGAGCCGGTGTTGGCCTCCTTGGTGAAGGGGCTCTCAGCCAGAGTGATCTCGGGGAAGTTGGCGATACCATCGCGGAAGCCCTGGTCACGCTGGTTGCACACCAGATGGAAGCCATCATAGGTCAGAGCGCCCACAACGCCCTTGTAGCCGATCTTCTCGGCCAGCATGGTGGCGGCATAGTAGCCGTTGGCGTAACCGTCGGAGGAGACCAGAGCCACGCAGTTCTCACCGGGGGTGAAGTCGGTAGCGATGCTCTCCATGAACACGATCTTGGTGCCGGCGTCAGCCATCTTCTTCAGCACGGGGGAGCAGACGTCGGGGTTGTAGGGCATGACCAGCAGAGCGTCGGGGTTCATGGCTGCGATGGTCTCCAGCTGATCGTACTGGGTGTTGTCGTTCATCTGGGCTTCGGTAACGGTCAGCACCTCAATGCCCAGCTCCTCGAAGGTAGCCTTGGCAGCTTCACACTTGACCACGTTGCACTGGTCGCCCAGCTGGTGATAGGCGATGGCAACCTTGAAGTTGCCGTCCTTCAGCTGCTGCAGCTCTTCATCGGTGAAATCACCGGCCTGCACTGCTTTCAGCTGAGACAGAATCTCGTTCAGCGCGGCATCGTACTTGTCAAAATCAATGCCGGAGGAGACAATCATAATGCCCTTACTCAACACCATCATGGAGGAGGCATAATAGCACAGAGAAAGCTTTTCCCGGACGTTCATAAACAGCTTGGACGTGACGCAGCCGCCGAAAATGGCGTTCATCACGTGGAGCGCGGCGGGGTTGGGGTCATCCATGACCTCGCCCAGACGGAAACCGATGGACAACTTGCCCTGGGTGACGGGCAGCTCCTCGGTGAAATACCGGGGCTTTTCCTCCACAGTGTTCATGCGGATATCCGTACCGATTTCGTAATCGATTTCGCCCCGGGGCAGGTCCTTCAGCGTTTCCAACAGCAGGTCCCGGAGATATTTGAACCGGCAGGAGCCGCAGTAGAAAATTTCGATGGGGCTGGTTTCCAGCAGATGATGGTACTGCTCGGTCAGGGAGCGGGCAGTGATGGATTCCGTGCTGTCCTCGTCGCCTTGACGGGAAACGGCATAATCCTCGTAGCAGCACATCAGCTCAATCAGACGCTGGGTTGCATAGGACCGCTTATCGTTGATACGGCCCCGGAGACGGTCCAGCTGCTGCTGTTTTTCGTTTTCTACGTAGTCTTCCCGGAACAGACCGTTTTTCATGTCCGGCTCCAACAATACCTGACAGGTCAGACGGACCATATCGTTGAACAGACCCACGTAGCCGGGCACATATTGACCGTCCACAAAGTCGGAGACCAGACCGATGGCCTGAATCTCACCCATTTTTCGAACGGCGGGGGCGATGCTGGCGCCGTACAGACGGTCCAGTTCTCCGGACAACTGCTCCATATCCGGGAATTCCCGGGAGCCCCGGCGGAGTACCCGGGGAATCAGCGCATTGACTGCCGCGGTATCCCGGTCAAGCTGCGTCAGGAGATTGATGCTGAGACAACCGGTTTTGAATTTGTCTGTGGTGATGCAAGTCAGCCACACACCGGGTATGATTTCATTTCTGATGAATGTCATTCCTTACAATTCCTTTGCTTTCATGTTCCGGGAAAATATCCCGGTATTTTATATGTTTACCATTATAACATAACAATAGGCAATTGTTAATGAAATCTTTTTGAACAATTTCCCCGGTTTCTGCCGAAAAGGTTTTTCCGCCGATTGCCCCGTCTTTTTGACGGAATTGATTGAAATGAGAGGATCATTTTCCCGGAACCCGGTGAAGTATACAAAAATGGGAGTGTGAATGGAAAACGCTTGACAGATAGACGGCCGGGGAGTATAATCACTATGCTGTAAAGGAATTGTAATTTACAGCGGAGGTGTTGCAGTGACCGATGAAACGGTTTACCGGACCATGCTGTTCGACTTTTACGGCGAATTGCTGACCGAAAAACAGCGGGAATATTTCGATCTTCATTACAATGAGGATTACTCTCTGGGCGAGATTGCGGAGATGTCCGGAATTTCCCGGCAGGGCGTTTGGGATATTATCCGCCGCGCGGAGGAAACTCTGCGGAAAACGGAAGAGAAAACCGGCCTTGTTCATCGGTTTCAAGAAACGCAGGCGGCCGTGGAGGAAATCCAGAAGTCGCTGGAGGCGCTGATTTCCATGACCCAGGGTCCAGCCAAGGAGTTGGCCGAGGATTTGTCCGCCCGGGTGCGGAAACTCAAGGAGTAACACATGGCATTTGAAAGCTTATCTGAAAAACTTTCTTCCGCATTCAAAAAGCTGACCGGAAAAGGCCGGCTGAAAGAGGCCGATGTGAAAGAGGCCATGCGGGAAGTGAAGCTTGCGCTGCTGGAAGCGGACGTAAACTTCAAAGTCGTGAAAGACTTCGTCAAGCGCGTGACCGAGCGCGCGGTGGGTACGGACATTCTGGAAAGTCTGAACCCGGCGCAGATGGTCATTAAGATTGTCAACGAAGAACTGATTGCCCTGATGGGCAGCGACAGCCAAAAGCTGAATATCTCCAGCAAAACGCCCAGCATTGTGATGCTGGTGGGTTTTCAGGGCGCCGGTAAAACAACCAACGGTGCCAAGCTTGCCGGATATATGAAGCGGCAGGGCAAAAATCCGCTGCTTGTTGCTTGCGACGTGTATCGTCCGGCAGCCATTCAGCAGTTGGAAACCGTGGGCGGCCAGTTGGGTATTCCCGTGTTCCAGGAGGGACAGGGCAACCCGGTGGAAATCGCACAGCACGGTATTGAGTACGCCAAACGGCACGGACAGGATCTGGTATTTCTGGATACCGCCGGCCGTCTGCACATCGACGAGGCGCTGATGGACGAGCTGCGGAACATCAAGGCCGCGGTGGAGCCCACCGAGATCCTTCTGGTTGTGGACGCCATGATCGGTCAGGACGCGGTGAACGCAGCCAGCGCATTCGATGAGGCACTGGGCGTGACCGGCGTTCTGCTCAGTAAGCTGGACGGCGACGCCAGAGGCGGCGCGGCACTGTCCATTCGGGCGGTGACCGGAAAACCCATTAAGTTCGCCGGTGTGGGCGAAAAACTGGACCAGATTGAGCCGTTCTATCCGGACCGTATGGCAAGCCGGATTCTGGGCATGGGCGATGTGCTGAGCCTGATTGAAAAAGCGGAGCAGGCACTGGACCAGAAACAGGCTGAGGAAATTGCTCAGCGCATGATGGAGAACCGTTTCACGCTGAATGACTATCTGTCTCAGCTGGAGGCCATTCAGGGCATGGGTTCCCTCAGCGATATTGCGGCCATGATGCCCGGCATTGACGCCAAGGCACTGGAAGACGCCGACCCGGACGATTCCGTGATGCGCCGCACAAAAGCCATCATTCAGTCCATGACCATGAAGGAGCGGGAGAACCCCGCGATTCTGAACGCCAGCCGGAAACGGCGCGTGGCCGCCGGCGCAGGCGTAAACGTGGTAGACGTAAACCGCGTGATCAAGCAGTATGATGCCATGGTGCAGATGATGAAACAGATGAACGGCGCCGGAAAACGTCAGATGCGCAAGCAGATGAAGAAGAACCAGAAAAAGGGCGGCGGTTCCGTTCCCCCCATGCCCATGGGCGGCAAGGGCGGTCTGTTCGGCGGACTGTTCAAATAATTCAGGTGAAAAAGGAATCCTTCCTTTTCCGATAGTGAGATTAAAAACCGGAGGTGAAAAAGAAATGGTTAAAATCAGACTTCGCAGAATGGGTGCTAAAAAGAATCCCTACTACCGCGTGGTGGTGGCTGATTCTCGTGATCCCCGTGACGGTAAGTTCATCGAAGAGATCGGCACTTACGATCCCCTGACGACTCCCGCCACGATCAAGATTGATATGGAGCGTGCAAAGTACTGGATCGGCTGCGGCGCTCAGCCCACCGATACCGTCAGAGGACTGCTCAAAAAGGCCGAGGCAGCTGAATAAGGAGTTAAACCGGCATGAAAGAACTTTTGACCTATATCGTGCAGAGCCTCGTCGATCATCCGGACGAGGTCTCCGTGACCGAGCGCGATGCCGGCGGCGAAACCGTATTTGAGGTGCGCGTGGCTGACGGCGACATGGGCAAGGTCATTGGCCGGCAGGGCAGAATTGTGAAGGAAATTCGCATTCTGATGAAGGCCGTTGCCCAGCGAAAGGGCAAAAAAGTATCGGTTGAGATACTGGATTGATGTGTGGAAGGTGTCCCAAACACTGCAGTGAGCGGTGTTTCGAGACGCCTTTTCACTATCTATGAACCATTCAAATCGGAATTTAGGAACAGAATCCCGGGATTCTGTTTTTGTGATAAAGGCAGGGTGGAGCAAATGAAACAGCAATATTTGGAAGCAGGACAAATTGTGAATACCCACGGAATCCGGGGCGAAGTGCGGGTGATTCCCTGGGCGGACAGTGCGGAATTTCTCCGGAAGTTCAAAACGCTTTATGTGGACGGAAAACCCTTTGCCGTGGAGCGGTCCGGGGTGCATAAGCAGCAGCTGATTGTAAAGTTTGCCGGGGTGGACGATATCAACGCTGCCATGCCCTTGAAAGGCAAAACGGTGTGCATTGACCGGGCGGACGCAAAGCTGCCCAAGGGCCGCTTTTTCATTCAGGATATTCTGGGCGCTCGGGTTTGTACCGAAGAGGGCGAGGAAATCGGCACCCTCACCGATGTGTTGGACCTGCCCGGCGGTCAAGTGTATGAAGTGAAAGGCGAAACGGAACATTTGATTCCTGCCGTGCCGGAATTTGTGAAAAATGTAGATGTGGACGGCGGTGTGATTACCGTTCACCTGATTGAGGGAATGTAAGCCATGCGGATTGACATTCTGACCCTGTTTCCGGACAGTATGCGGGGGGTATTGGGCGAGAGTATCATCGGAAGAGCCGCCAAAAAAGGCATTCTGGATATTCACTGCACCCAGATTCGGGATTATACGGAAAATAAGCAGATGCAGGTGGACGATTACCCTTACGGCGGCGGTTGGGGCTGCGTGATGATGGCGCAGCCGCTGAAATCCTGCCTGGACGATGTGATGGAGCAGGCCGGTCCCCGGAAAAGCCGGGTGCTGTATATGTCTCCTCAGGGCAAGCCCTTCAATCAGGAAGTGGCCAAGCGGCTGGTGCGGGATTACGACCATCTGGTGCTGGTCTGCGGTCATTATGAGGGCGTGGACGAGCGATTCATCGAAGAATGTGTGGACGAGGAAATCAGCATCGGCGATTTCGTGCTCACTGGCGGTGAGCTGGCTGCTATGGTAGTGACGGACTGCGTGTGCCGCATGGTGCCGGGCGTCCTGCCGGAGGAAAGCTGCTACACCGACGAGAG
>CAJMMY010000070.1 GCA_905214605.1 uncultured bacterium
AAACTCACCGCAGCAAAGCCGAAACTCCGCAGAGCCGCCTGCGCCGCGTCCAAATCCTCCCGGAAACACACCAGCGCCGCATACTGAACCGTTTTTTCCTGATACACGGTAAACAGTTCCGCAAGCTCGGTTGCCTCTGCCAAAGCGCCCTGCGCCTGACCCAAATCCGTAGATCCGGGGAAGGTTCCCAGCACCAAGGCCGTTGTTCCCGTTCCGCCGCACTCCAAAGGCAAATCCAGTGCTTTCCACGGCGTGAGCGCTTCAATCTCCGTCCGTTTTGCACTTTCCTCTGCCGTCAGACGACGAATCCGGTCGTCCAGACCAATTACCTTACGCGCCAGTGCCAAATCCTCTTCCAGATGGGATTCGTCCAGCAGCTGCGCCGCGGACGTTTCCGGCAGGGGTTTGAGCAGACCGCCTTTTTCCGGTGCATACTTTTTCAGCAGCGCAATACAGTTTGTAAACGCTGTCTGATCGGTTCTGAGCTGTACCAGATCCGGAGTTTCCGTCCGACGCAGCAGAGTGGTTTCCCCCTCTTCCGGCGTTGGCGGTTCACAGACCTCCACACAGCCCAGGAGCATCAGCTCACGCAGCAGCTTTTTCCGTTGAGGAGTTGCTACGAAAAGCCTCAGCTTCTTCATTTTTACAATTGCCATCAGCCGTTCACGATCCTTTCCACGATAAGTGACGCAGCTTGATCAAGGCGTCCCTCAGCGCCGGCCCGAAGTGCGGCCTTGTTTTGCTCGGTCTCTTTCGCCAGAGCCTCTGCAGCCTTTGCGGCCTCCGCGTCCAGCAAGACCTGCTGATCCTGCACCTGTTTCTTTGCCTCTGCAATTGCGCGTTCTACCGTTGCTTTTCCTTCAGCAACTGCATTGACTTCTGCAGTTTTTGCATCCGCAAGGACCTGTGCATGACCTTTTTTGGCAGATTCTTCTGCCTGATTGATTACAGTGATCGCTTCAAATGACATTGACACACCTCCCGCCTGTTTCGACAGGTATATTATATAATTCCAAAAAAATTATATAAGTGAATTATACTCCACTTTCACCAACAAGGCAAGTAAAAAAATAGTTTTTATTGAGCAAATATAACACAAAGTGGAAATAATTCTTGTGCAAATTGTTAGTTATTTGTTAAACCGTTTTCTTCGTACATATCGTCCGTTCTGTCAGAATTTGATTGGTTACTTTTCACATTGTGTCAGTTTTTGCGGTACTTTTTTGTCCATTTTGACAACATCATTCTGCAAGTTATTTTTTCTCCGCTTGCAAAATTGTTATAATTTTTGTGTAATTTGACAAAAAATTGACGATAGATTTTCGTTAATAAAAATGCAATTTTCATTGATTTTGTGCATAGTTAACGAGAATTCTTCCATGTTCCGAAATAGCCTTGCCTTTCCCTGCAAAGTAGTGTAGAATATTTATGTATGCAAAAAACTTGAATTCGATACAACGGAGTGTTAGATATATGAATCATACCACAGCCGTCGCGAACGGCGGTCGGGAAGGTCGGGTTATCCAGAACCTTTCCGTGCAGGATCGCTTTATTCCTTACTATGTCCGCAGCCCTCAGGCTGCGCAGAATTTTTATGAGGACCTTTTGGACCTCACCGACGCCGAGGTTTGGCTGCGCAGCCGGGCAACCGGGGAGTTTGCCAATCTGAATCTGCTGCATCTGGTTTTGGCTGCTTATGTGCGGACCGTGGCTGTAATGCCCGGCATCAACCGATACGTTTCCGGCGGTAAATTATACGCCCGCAACGGCATTACCGTGGTCATCAGCGCCGCAAAAAATGAGTCCGACCGCCGTTCCGCCCGGTTCGTCAAGGTAGACTTCACCCCCAACGATACCATTTATGATGTATACCGGAAGGTCGGCGCTGCGGTTCAGCAGTTGAAAGCCGGCAATAGTTTGGCTACCGCTACGCCCTTCCCCGAAAGTCTGCTGAAAATGCCCCGTCCCTTCATTCACTTCGCATTCTGGTGTCTGCGGAAGTTGGACGAATACGATCGGCTGCCCGTGAAGTATCGGGATTGCAGTCCGTATCACAGTTCTCTGCTCATCAGCTCTTTGGCTGCTCACGGCGTTCGCCCCACTTACATGAGTTTGGGTGACTTCGGTCATCTGCCCATGAGTCTGTCTATCAGCACCAACACCATGGGAGACCGCCGGGCATTGAGTTTCCGGGTGGTTTACGACAGCCGGGTGGCCGATGTATATTATTTCACAGAGGCGTTTAAGTATTTCAAGCAGGTTCTGAACAACCCCGCACTGTTGGAGCAGGGTCCCGAAACCGTATTTGAGGATATTTTCTAATCGAATCGTAATCAGCAAGGTCAGCCGCAAATTTTCCGCGGCTGACCTTTTTTCATCAATATTGCTCCGGGTGACTGGAATAGCACAGATACGTGGTTCCCAACGTGGAATCCGTCAGCTTTTGAAACACCCCGCTGCCCAAAGTGCCGTTGGATTGAAATACCACCGACGGTTCATTCAGCACCCGCTCCCCGCACAGCAGCCGCAGCGCAATTTCCGCGCATAAACGGCTGGGCTGCAAATTCCGGAAGTACCGGGTATTTCCGCCGTATTGCCCCGGCTGCATTACCACTTCCCGAACGGTATTGGGAAATTCTCCGGACGCCACACGATTCAGCACCACTTCTCCCACGCTCATTTTCCAAGTTTCGGAAAGCCAGTTGCTCCCCGCCTCCTGATAAATCACTTTGGAAAGCAGCTGCAAATCCTCAAATGCCACTTTAAGATGCCCGGTTTCTTCCTTGTCGATTTTTTCGTTCCGCATCTGCTCCGCCGCGTATCCCCCGGTCTCATCACTGGCAGCAACTGCGTCCAACATAGCCGCCATATAATCCCGCTCCGGGTCATATGCTGCCATTGCGGGGACAGAAATACTCAAACACAGGGTAACCGTCAATGCGAACAAAATGATTTTCTTCAAAATCCATGTCCTCCTTTGGAATTCTTGTGAAACCGCGACCCTTTACAAGGTACACGCTCTCATTGTATGAGCCTTTCTTTCCAATTATTCCCCGGGAAAACAAATCACACCCCCGGAACGGTTCCGAGAGTGTGATAGGAATACATTATAATTATATTATAGGATTGCGCTTTATGCGGATTCCTCCACCAACGCATATTTCTTTGCATAGTCGCTGTACATCTGTGCAAACTTCCGGTCTCCCAGCTTGACATTTTCCATGTAAGCATGCAACTCAATGGTGTGGTTGGCATTTTCAATGACCCGCCCCGCAATGTTGGAGCAATGGTCCGCTACACGTTCCAAGCTATTCAGCAAATCCGCCCATACAAAGCCCAATTCAATGGTGCAGGTGCCGTTCTGCAAGCGGAGAATGTGCCGCATTCTCAGCTGTTCTTTCAGCGTATCCACCACTTCTTCCAGGGGCTCCACCTGTTTTGCCAGCTTCACATCATTGGTTTCATAGGCTTTCAGGGACAAATCCAAAATTTCCGATACTGCGCTGCACATAATCTTCAGTTCCTTCTGCGCTGCGGGAGAGAAACTGATTCCCTTTTCCCGCATCTCTTCCGCAGACCCCAGAATGTTCACCGCGTGGTCCGCAATCCGCTCGTAGTCGCCAATGAGATGCAGCAGCTCCGCCGTTTCCAAACGGTCTGAATCGCTGAGGGAATGGCTGCTGAGCTTTACCAGATAATCCCCCAAGGTGTCCTCGTAACGGTCGGTTTTGTCTTCCGCCGCCCGAATGGTTTCCGCCGTTTTTCCGGAGTAATTCTCCAGCATTTCCATAGAATCCTTCAATGCCCGGTCGGCAAGACTTGCCATTTGGTCCACAATGCGGCGGCACTGTGCAATTGCCACCGCCGGTGCAGCCATCAAACGTTCGTCCAGCTCTTCCACATCGTCGGTTGTGTTGTCTTCCCGCACCACCAGATAAGCCAGTTTTTCCAGAATGCCGGACATAGGCAGCAGCAGCGCCGTGCAGAGGATATTGAACGCGCTGTGAATCACGGCAATTCCCATTTGGTTGGCGGATTCGTCCAGAATCGGCAGCACCACCAGAGATTTTACCGCGCAGAACACCGTCAGCCACACCACCGTGCCAATGATATTGAACAGCAGATGCACCACAGCCGTCCGGCGGGCATTTTTATTGGTGCCCACGGAAGACAGCATTGCCGTGACGCAAGTGCCGATATTCTGTCCCATGATGATGGGAACCGCGGTCAAATAGGTAATCTGTCCCGTTGTGGACAGCGCCTGCAAAATGCCCACAGACGCGGAGCTGGATTGAATCACAGCCGTCAGCAGTGCGCCGGCAAACACACCCAGAATGGGGTTTGAGAACATCAGCAGAATGTTCCGGAATTCCGGCACGTCACGCAGTCCGGAAACTGCCCCGCTCATGGTTTCCATGCCGGTCATCAGCGTGGCAAAGCCCAAAAGAATCATGCCCACGTCTTTCTTTTTGGGACTTTTGGAAAACATATAACAGACAATGCCAATCAGTGCCAGAATGGGGGTAAAGGACGTCGGTTTCAGCATGGTTACCAGGAAGCTGTCTCCGCTGATACCGGAAAGGCTCAGCAGCCACGCAGTCACCGTGGTGCCCACGTTCGCGCCCATAATCACGTTAATGGCTTGTTTCAGCGTCATCAAACCGGAGTTTACAAAGCCCACCACCATCACCGTGGTCGCGCTGGAGCTTTGAATCACTGCCGTAACACCCAAACCCAGTAAAAATCCGGTGAGTTTATTCCCGGTAATTTTTCCCAAAATGGTTTTCAATCTGCTCCCGGCACATTTTTCCAACGCTTCGCCCATAATGTTCATACCGAACAGGAACAGACACAAGCCTCCGATCAGCGTCAGCCCGTCATAAATGGTCATAACAGCACCCTTTCCCACACTTTTACACAGATTTTTTGATTCTGAAAGAAGTGTAGCACAGCGACTGTAAAATGCATTATCAGCAGTTTGTAAAATCTATGTAAAATTGCAGCAACGGCAGAAAAAACGCACAGTGATTTTGATGTCACTGTGCGTTCCGTTTTACAATTTCTCCGGGAAGACTACCGTAATTGTCGTGCCCTTTCCCGGTGTGCTTTCCATGCGGAGCTCCGCATTGTGATACTGTGCAGCATGCTTGACAATGGACAATCCCAAGCCGGTGCCTCCCACTTCTTTGGAGTGGCTCTTATCCACCCGGTAAAACCGCTCAAACACCCGGTTTTGGTCTCCGTAGGGAATTCCGATGCCCGTATCCGCCACGCTGAGCTTTGTCTTGCTCCCCGTTCGTTCTATGTGTACCTTTACCGTTCCGCCGGATACATTATATTTAATGGCATTGTCGCACAGATTGTAAATCATTTCGTCCAAAATCTGTCGTGCGCCCTGCACCGTGCAATGCTGCCCGGTCACGGAAATGTGGATTCCGTGGCGCACCGCCTCCGGCGCCAACCGGTCCGCAATTTCCATGGACAAATCGTACAAGTCCACCGGTTCCTCCGGATAGGTGCTGCCCTCGTCCAGCTTGGACAATTTCAGAATATCCCCCACCAAATCCGTCAAGCGATGGGATTCCCGATAAATATCTCCGGCAAATTCCTTCATTTTATCCGGCGGCACCAGACCGTCCTTCATCAGCTCCGCAAACCCGGAAATGGAAGTCAGCGGCGTTTTCAGCTCGTGGGATACATTGGCCGTAAACTCTCGTCGGAGCTGCTCCCGCTGCTCTTTTTCCGTCACATCAATCAGAAACAGCACGCCGCCATTGACCTGCCCGGACACAATCACCGGGTTGGATACCAGCTGATAAATCCGGCCGTTCTGTTCCAACAGCTGCTCGCTGTGCTGTCCGGTCAATGCCGCCTCAGCCGCTTGTTTCAGCTCTGCCGACGCATTCAGCCGCAGCTCTTTCCGATTTTCCTGCCGGAAAAACCGCTCCGCACTGTGGTTGCTGGACAAAACTGTGCCCCGCTGGTCCAACAGAATGAATCCTTCCTGCATATTTTCCGTAATGGCATTGAACTCCCGCTGTTTCCGACTCAATTCGTCCATCTGCCGATGAAT
>CAJMMY010000071.1 GCA_905214605.1 uncultured bacterium
GTGGAGGCAATTCTGGGCAAAGACGGCGTCGGGCTCCCGGACTGCGCCATTGCGGAGAGCAAATTCGAAAAGGGCGAGAACATCTCCGGACGGATGCTGAACCTGATTTCCCGCATGAGCGAAATTCGGCAGAAAGGCACCCCGGATTTGGAATTCGCCATCAACGGCTTGTTGGCGCGGAGCCAATTGGCAAGCGGTCAGAGCAAAGATGCCCGCCGCACCATTCAATCCCTGCGGGAGCAATTTGCGGAGCGGGGGCTGACCCGATTTCTGCCCAATATGGACGCTATGCTCTGCCGCATAGACCTGCATACCGGCGATTTGGACAGTGCCGATGAATGGTACCGCGCCAAAGCGCCCCGAGACCCCATGCACCTGAATGTGATGAAACGGTATCAGTATTTCACCCAAGCCATGGTGGAAATCGCAGACGGCAAGCCGGATGCAGCGCTGATGACCCTTTCACCCTTGGAGCCGTACATCAAAAGCTGTGCCCGCAACATCGACGGCATTCATCTGAATATTCTGATTGCCATCATTCTCTACGGAAAGAAAGACCCGGCATGGAAACAGCGGCTGACGGACGCACTGCATGCGGCGGAGGAGTATCGGTTTATCCGCACCATCAGCATTTACGGTACGGCGGTTCTTCCCCTGCTGGACGCATTGGAGTGGACCGGGAACGAGAAATGGTACAAGCGCCTGATGGCCGATGTCCGGGCGCAAGCGGCCTATTATCCCCGCTTTTTGCAGACGCGGCTTGCCCCCAACGATACCCTCACCCCAACGGAGCTGCAAATTCTCCACCTTATCTGCGCGGATAAAAGCAATGCCGAAATCGCCCAGATTATGGACATCAAACTCCCCACGGTGAAAACCCACGTCAGCCATATTCTGAATAAATTGGACGTCAGCCGCCGCAGCGAAGCCAAAACCGTTGCCAAAAAGCTGTGGCTGATTTCAGAGGATTTGTAATACCGCTGCCCCATGGGGCGGAATCGAAACAGAAACCCACATTCAAAGGAGGTAATTATGAAAAAACGAATTTTCAGTTTGGCCATGGTTCTGGCGCTGTGCCTGACGCTCCTGCCCGCGTCCGCTTTGGCCGAGGGCACGGAGGGTGCGGAGAGCGGAGCCGCGCAAGTGACGACAGCCGAGGGCACAGAACAGGTTTACGACTCCTTCAACGATGCATGGTCGGCAGCCATCAAAAGTGAAGGCTCGACCTTAAAGCTGCTGAGCGATGTTGAACTGTCAAAGGAAGTAGGAGAAAACGGTCTTCCTGTCAGCGAAGGCAGTTTCACCCTGGATTTGAACAACAAAACCCTCCAGGGAGCCATTTGGAATCAACTGCTGGAAGTGAGCGGCACAGCGAATATCACCATCAAAAACGGCAGTCTGGTCAACACAGTCGCTGATGGCAACTCGGCTGCAATAGGGAGCACATTGCTTGCTCTGAATATCTCCGGCGGAACCGTTGCGCTTGAGAATGTGAACTTGACCAGCGGCATTGTTCAGGCCGAAAACTATGGGCATAACCCTGCACTGTATATCACTGGCGGCAGCCTTGCGGTAACCGGCAGCACCTTCACCGGGCAAGTCATGGTGGACTGCACGCAACCCGACAAACGCCCTGTATTAAGCATCACAGATGCAACGCTGAACAATGGGATCTTTTATGGGGTGATGGGCGTCCAAGGGATGGATACTGCTGGGTTGAAGGCAATCTTTACCGATGGCAGTATGCTGTTTGACAGAGACGAAAAATATATCGACCTTGCCAGTAAGGAGTATTGGCATATTGAAAATGTTGGAGCCAGTTTTTTCTACACCGAGAAATGTATCGTCAAGCAGCACACCCACGAAGTCGTGAACGGACAGTGTACTGCATGTGGAGCAACATTTGCTGCCAGCGTGACGCAAAACGGCGCGGTCACCTATTATGAGGATTTCGCCAAAGCCCTCGATGCATGGCTGGCAAACGGCGGCACATTGAAGCTGTATGCCGATTATACCGCTGCCACTGAAAAAGCTACATGGACTATTGTCTCCGGAGAGCACTCCATCGACCTGAACGGGCATATGATGTCGGTTCAAGATAAAGGCGCATTCAAGCCCACCAACAATATGCATTTGACGGTTACCGACGGCAAGGAGATCGGTCAGATTGATAATATCCTCCTTGATGGGAGTCAGCGCGGGAGCTTTACGCTGGAGAGCGGTTATGTCGGCAATCTGGAGATGACCGGCGGCGCTGTCGTTGCGCTGAAGGGCGGCAGCATTGACAAGCTGGATGTGCAAAATTGCTCCGCAAACACAAATCTTTCCATTCAGGGTGGCAGAATTGGCGAACTGAATATAAAGGATTGGTTTGAGGGCATGCATGTTTCCGCCACGAGCGGCAGCCTTGGCGCGTATACACTGCCAAGCGGCAAGATTCTCGCGGATGTGCTGGATCACCAATATTACGCCGAAGGCACAAGCCTTAATAGACAGGTGGATACGGCGCAACCTGTGGAAAAATTCGTTATCAAGCATGCCCCTTACGACTT
This sequence comes from uncultured bacterium, assembly GCA_905214605.1. The sequence goes on from CAJMMY010000071.1 coordinate 2,553, forward strand.
TGGATCGACTTCTAAAACGGCAGAGGTTCCCATGAACGGCCGCATCCCCTTTACGGTTGACTCGCCCAGTGAAAATGTGGGCGTGTACGATGTGAAGTGGTATCGCAGAACGAACAGCGGCGCAGAACATATGACGGAGAATAGAGTGGCTGACGTGAATGTCGGCGACACGCTGGATGTATTCTGCGTGATCACAGGGCTGGATAGACCCAACGGAGCAATGCAGTGGCAGGTGGCAGTCAAGGGCTACACGCTGCAAACGCTCCCGCCCAGCCTTGAGAACGCGGAGATCATATTCGCCGACGGCGGGCAGGAGAGAACTTTCTGGCCCGATCCTAACAACCCCAGTGTCGGAAAGACCGAGATTTTGAGCAGTCAGGGCCATTATACCGTGACGCTTAACGGCGAAACACTTAAAGAGGGCACAGACTATACCGTCAGCGGCAACGTTGCCACCGGGATCGGCACATATGACCTGAAGATCACGGGCATAGCCCCGCACTACAGCGGCACAAAGACGGTTCAATGGACGGTCGTACCGCATAAGCTGAATGGGTTGTGGGTCACGCCGTGTTCCAAGCAGTATGACGGTACGGTTGCCCTGCCGGCCGGGGTATTCTCCGAAAAATTTGAAAGCGCGAATAATTACGGTCAGATCACCTTGCAAGAGGGAACGGACTACATAGTGACCGACGCCCGCTTTGATACGCCGGACGCAAGCAATGAGAATAAGCCCTATCGTTATACGGTAGAGCTGAAAAATCCCAATTATGTTTTCGCGAATGGCACGAAGGTACAAACGTGGGTTTATGGTGTAGACGTCAATGCGACCATCGAAATCACCCAGGCGGATGCCCCCGCGGCGCGGGAGGGTGCACTTGAGGTCATCAACAATCATGCGGATACCTATACGGTTGATCTGGCCACGCTGCTGCCCGCGCTGGAAAGCCCCAAGACCTACGGCGAAATCACGTATGGACGGCCCGCCGTGTGGCTGGACTCCGGTTATTACACGGCCGGTAATGCGAAGGTCGAAAACGGCAAGCTGATCCTGACCATCGACAAGAATCCCGTCACGACGACTGGCTCCATCGGCACTGTCACCGTCAAGGTCTCTACGACCAACTACCATGACTTTCCCCTGACCATCAACGTCAATGCTGCCAACAAGAGCGTCTCTTACTCCGGCGACAGCAACCCCACCGTGAAGTCCGAAACCACCACCAACCCGGACGGCTCCGTCACCAAGACCGAGACCAAGTCTGACGGCACCAAGGTGGAGACCACCACCGGCAAGGATGGCAGCGTCTCCCAGACCACGACCAATCCCAACGGCAGCTCCGTCACCGAGACCAAGGCCGCTGACGGCTCCACCGGCACCGTCAAAACCGACAAGCACGGCAAAACCGAGGCATCGGTGAACATCAGCAGCAAAGCGGTGGAAGAGGCAAAAACCACCGGCAATGCCGTGCAGATTCCCGCCGTGGTTGAGGCAAGCAAAAACAGCAGCACCGCCCCCACCGTGGAAATTCACCTGCCGACGAACGCAGGCGAAACCAAAGTGGAAATCCCCGTTTCCAACGTGAATTCCGGCACGGTGGCGGTCCTTGTCCATCCCGACGGCACCGAGGAAATCGTGAAATTCTCGATTCCCACAGAAACCGGAATTCAGCTGACGGTGACGGGCAGTACCACCATCAAAATCATTGATAACACCAAACCGTTCCAAGACATCAACGGACATTGGGCAGAAAAGTCCATCGACTTTGTGGGCGCCCGGGAGCTGTTCATGGGCACCGGTACAAAGACATTCTCCCCCGATGTAGACATGAGCCGCGCCCAGCTGTGGACCGTACTGGCACGGCAGGGAAATGCAGACCTTTCCGGCGGCAGCAACTGGTATGAAAAGAGTCAGCTGTGGGCCGTAGACAAGGGCATCTCCGACGGCACGAACCCCCAGGATTCCATCAGCCGGGCGCAGATGATTTCCATGCTGTGGCGCACCGCAGGTTCTCCCGGTACAACCGACAGCCCGCGGTTCACCGATGTTCCCGCAGATGCGTACTACACCGATGCCGTTGCATGGGCAACGAAAAACAATATCACAAGCGGTGTCGGCAACGGAAAATTTGACCCCAATGCAGCCTGCACCCGGGCACAAATCGCAGTGTTCCTTCATAACGCTTACGAGAACGACATCTTCTAATTCCCCATCGGCTGAACATCAGCCGCCGAATATCAAAAAACCGCAGCTTTCATCTCTCGAAAGCTGCGGTTCTTTTGCAAATGATTGAAAATGAGGAAGAATGGAGTTTTTTCAACTCCATTTTTCCGTTTTTTAGATTCATGGCAGTAAATTGAGCCTGCCCCATCGCGTGTTTCTCTTTCCCGTCAGTCATCCAACTCCGTCTCATGCTTGAGGATCGCGCCGGTGGCTGCGTCGATCTCATAGTCATATTCCATATTGCCGGATTTGAACTCGACCTCATAGACGAACGTGCCGTCCTCATCGTCCAGCTCAACGTCCATGTCATACGCCGTGTTCTCACTCACGCCCGCATGATTCAGGGCAATGGACTTTGCCTTGGCATAGCCGATGTCGCCGGACGGTACGGGCTTGGTAGGCTGCTCCGCTCCGTCAGCCGCCTCACGCTTGCTCTCCAGAATCGTACCGGTATAAGCATCGATCTTGTACTCAAACTCTTCGCCGCTTTGGCTCGTGATCTCTACCTCATAGTATGCGGGAAATTCATCAAGTTCGGGATCGACTGCGCTGTACGCCATCTTGGCGGTGGAGACCTTACCAAATGCCGCCGCAGCAATATCCATAGCCTTGTCCGTGCCGATGGGCATAGCGGGTGCGCCCGCCTCGGCAAGATCCTTCAGTTCCTCCACCGAGAGCTTTGCCAGTGCGTCAAACTTCAGCGCGGAGTTGAGGGCGAGGACGTGGTTCACCAGTGCCGCCTTTCCGGTGGAGATACTGTTTTCCCGCGCCTGCTGCTCCAAGCCCGCATCCTGCGTCAGCGTCTGCGTCAGAATGGCAGCCTTCGCTTCGCTGGTCTGTAAAACACCGTCCACGGCGCTGGTCAGCTCCCGCTGGAGTTTTTCCGCGCGGGCGGCATCCTTGTCCTCCACCGAAATCATGATGGCAGAGGAAATACTGTTCAGATAGCCGTTGCGCACAAGGCTGCCCACGATGGCATTTACCGCCACATCCAGCTTTGCACCCTTGAGGTCAGCGCCGCCGCCCATATCCGCAAGGATGGCTTTTGCATCCTCGTTGAGCGGTGTACAGACGAGAACTTTTTCGCTCCGATTTACTTTCAGCTCAATGCTCGGGTTCACATCCAGCGACACCACAGATGCCACCGCATGTGCCTGCTGATAGAACACCCCTCCGCCGCCGCAAAGCAGCATCACCGCCAGGCAGGCAGCAATGAGCGTTGTCCATTTTCTATTTGATGTTTTCTTTGTTGTCATGGGAATTACCGTTCCTTTCCGCGCTTCACAGCGGGAGA
>CAJMMY010000072.1 GCA_905214605.1 uncultured bacterium
AAGCATCTCGGAATGGGTATAAACATCTACACCGGTTCCCTGTGTCTGCTCCAGCAGCATTTCCAGATCCCGCAGGTCGTGGCCGGAGACCAGAATGCCGGGATTTTTTCCAACGCCAATCTTGACCTTCGTGATTTCGGGATTTCCATAGGCTTCCGTGTTGGCCTTGTCCAGCAGAGCCATACCGGATACACCGTGCTTTCCGGTTTCCATGGTCAGGGCAATTAAATCCTCCGCATTGAGACTGTCGTCCAGAGTAGCAGCCAACGCCCGCTGAAGGAATGCGTCAACCTCACCATCGTCTTTTAACAGCGCATTTGCGTGCTTCGAGTAAGCGGACAGTCCCTTCAAACCATAGGTAATCAGCTCCCGCAGAGAACGGATATCCTCGTTTTCAGTAGAAAGAACACCGACCGTTCTGGCCTTTTCTTCCCAGTTACCGGAACCGCCCCATTTTGCTGCTTCGGGCAGGGCAGAAGGATCTGCGACCTGCGCCAACAGTGCCTCTTTTTCTGTCAGTGTGGCACGGATTCTTGCCTCAATGCTCTCCTTGTCAAAGTTTGCATTGGTGATGGTAGTGAACAGGTTTAGGGTGATCAAGTGATTGATTTCCGCAGCGACCTGCTTCCCCTCTTGACGCAGTGCAGTAGTAACAGCCGAAAGCCCTTTTGTGACATAGACCAGCAGATCCTGCATGGCTGCCACATCGGGCTTCTTCCCGCACACGCCTGATATTGTGCAGCCCGTGCACCCGGCAGTTTCCTGACACTGATAGCAAAACATTTTTTGTTCCATATTTATTTACCTCTTCATTTCTTACTTAAAATACAACGACCAAAAGCATCTTGAACGCTTCCTGTCCATATACCGCATGAGGGTGCCCGGCTGGCATGACGATGGATTCCCCTTCATGCAGCAGATATTCCGTGCCGTCAATGGTGATTTTTCCAACGCCGTCCAGACAGGTGACAAAGGCGTCGCCACCCGATTCATGGGTGCTGATTTCCTCGCCTTTTGCGAAGGAGAACAGAGTAATACTTACCGCCGGGTTTTGCGCCAGCGTCTTGCTGACAACTTGCCCCTCCTGATAAGAAATCTGTTCTTTCAGTGTTAATACTTCCGATTTTGAAATATTTTTGATTTTTATGCTCACAATCATCGCCTCCTATCACATCGTTGTAGTTTCATGCTTGTTTCGATTTATTCTCTGATTCCAAGTCCACAATTATTCAAGAATCTTTCCATCAATCGAGATAGTAACCACCTGCCAGGGGATGAATTTCCCGCTGGACTGCAAAGCTTTTTTCGCCGCCATCTCAAGCCCTCCGCAGCAGGGAACCTCCATCCGCACAATGGTCACACTCTGGATATTGTTGTTTTCGATAATCTGCGTCAGCTTTTCGCTATAATCCACGCTGTCCAACTTGGGACAGCCAATGATTGTAATTTTCCCACGCATAAATTCATCATGCATTCTGGCGTAAGCATACGCACTGCAATCAGCCGCAATCAACAGCTTTGCCCCATCAAAATACGGAGCATTGAGCGGGACCAGCTTGATCTGGCAGGGCCATTGTCCCAACTGTGATTCAGCCGACACTGGATTAGAACGTGCAGATTCCTGTGAACGCTGGATACGCTGCATCTGGCTGCCGGGACATCCCCCATGGGGAGCGGCGGAGGTGTGGCTTTGTTCCTGCTTTTTCCGAATATTTTCCTGTACGGCCTTTTCATCATAAGCTGCGGCTTCCCGTTCTACAAAGGAAATTGCACCAGTGGGGCAGGTTGGCAGGCAATCACCCAAGCCGTCACAATAATCATCCCGCAAAAGTTTCGCCTTTCCATTCACCATGCCGATTGCTCCTTCGTGACACGCTTCGGCACAAGCACCACAGCCATTACATTTTTCTTCATCTATCTGAACGATTTTCCGAATCATTTTGATCCTTCCCTTCTCTTGAATTTCTGATTGTATTATAATATAATCGAACAGGAAAGTCTGTTGTTACAACAACAGAAAGGAGAAAAATATGAACTTATCAAATACACTACTGTTTCGTGGATTACAAGATGAAGAAATCGATTCTCTTTTGGGGTGTCTAAACGCTGCAAAACACAGTTACAAAAAAGGAGAAATCATTTTGTCCGAAGGAAATATTACAGAGAACATAGGCATTGTCCTGTCCGGCAAAGCAATGATATCTTGTAGTGATATTTGGGGAAACAGCAGCATTTTAAGTGATGTTCCTCCCGGTTCCATATTTGGCGAAGTATATGCCTGTATTCCGGGGCAGCCAATGCTGGTCACGGTATCAGCTGCCGAAGATACTTCTGTATTGTTTATGAATATTGGCCGGGTCTTGACAACCTGTGCGAATGCTTGCCCATTTCACGTAAAGCTCGTTCGGAATTTGCTGACGGTTTGTGCCCACAAAAGCCTTCAGTTATCTCAAAGGATTCAGCATACCAGTTCTAAATCTATCCGGGGACGGCTGATGTCCTATTTTTCAGAATGTGCCAAACAATTTGGAAGTAATTCTTTTCTCATTCCATACAACCGTCAGCAGTTAGCGGATTATCTGAATGTTGACCGCAGCACCATGTGCAATGAACTTTCTAAAATGCAAAAAGACGGCGTAATTGAGTATAATAAAAATCATGTTTTACTCAAAACCTGAAGTGATCATATGATTATGTTGAAATCGCAAGGAAGCCTACACAGGGTTTCCAATTAAATATTGATAAACCGGAATGTCCAACTTGGACATTCAAAGATCTTGGTTAAAATCGTCTTGGTATGTCTCCGTGATGCGGGTTCGCAGACCATCACATGATTTGCCACCAAAATACGAACACAGGTCCGGCGGGTACATTACCTGCCGGACCTGTGTTTTGCAATGTTAGATTTTACGTTGGTGCGTTGGGAAACTTACTTCTGTGCCGCCAACGCGCTGAATTGATACATAATCTGCGCGAACTGTGCCCGCGTTGCGGTGTCTTTGGGGGAGAGGGTGGTATCGGAAGTGCCGGAAATCAATCCGTTGGCAACCGCCCAAACCATTGCCTCCGCGGCCCAATCGCTGACGGTATCTGCGTCCTTGAACCGGGAAAGTTCGGCGTCGTTTGCATCGGTGAGGTGCATATTTTTGGCGTAGCGATACAGAATGGTAGCCAGCTGCTCCCGGGTGATGTCGCCTTCCGGAGCGAAACGGTTGTCGCCCACGCCGTCAACGATGGAAGTTCCTGCGGCCCAGTTGACTGCGTCTGTGTACCACAGACCGGAGGAGACATCGGAAAAACTCCGGCTGTCGGTGACGGACGGGCTGCCGGACAGACGGTACAGAACGCTGACCACCATACTCCGGGACAAAGTGTCCTCCGGTGCGAATGTGGTGGCACTTGTGCCGCTGAACAGACCGTTTTCGTATGCGTACTGCACCGCGGTGTAGTACCATTCGGATTTGTCAACGTCTACGAAGGGGAGGGGAGCATCGGTGAGTTTTGCAAAAGCGGTTTCCGCAGCCACAAGCACATGGTAGTTGGAGACCAATGCTTTTTGCGTGTCGGTGAGGTTCTCGTATGCTGCCCGGGCAGCGTTGATTTTGCTGCCGCTGTCTTTGGAGACGGTACCGATTCCATCAATGAGGGAAGACACGGCTGCTGCGGCTTTTTGGTCAGCCTCGGAGGCACCCATGGAACCGGCTCCGGGGTCAGTGGTCCAGTCGGCGGTATAGTAGAACGTAATGGCATCTCCCGCAGCAAGTGTTTTCTGGGTGATGGAAACATTGGGAAGTGTGCCGTTCACCTGATAGAGCCAACCGGAATTCTTGCCAAGCGTAAACTCCGCCAGCGTGCGGCCGTCCTTGGTGATGCTGCGGACATAGCCGCCTGCGGCGCCGTCTTGGGTGATTCCGGTGCCTTCCAATGCCTTTACAAAGGCATGGTAGACGGTGGAACCGTCCTTCACGGTGACAGATTTGGCAGGGAGCCAGACCGTACCGTTGTCGGCGGTGATGGCCACGGTGACGGTAATGTCATTGTTCTCCGCCGGGGGATCCACGGGCTTGGAACTCTCGCCCGCACCGGTGGCACGTCCGGGGACAACAGCGGTGGTGTGGAAATCAAAAACATTATATGGGGTGTGACCATCAAACTTTGCCATGGCAACCAGTGCCCGGAATGCCTGTTCTGTGGCCAGCGCATTATCTGCACCATAGAATTGGAATTGGTTTGTGTCGGTGTTGACATAAGACAGCAGACCGTCCACAACATTGACACCGGAGGCGGAGGTCAGTTTTGCAGGGTCCTTACCCAAAGCCAGCAGACCCATGATAACCATAGCGTCCGAGTTGGCGCTGCCGAAAGAACCTGCCTCGTTCATAGCGCCGGGGAGCGCTTTGAGAATGGCGTCTACCACCGTTTTTGCATCTGCGTTGGTGTCATAGTATTTTGCCAAGGCAGCCAGAGCAGCACCAGCGGTGTCCGGGTCAGAATAGGTGACGCCGTTCCACTCGGACTCAAAGAGACCGGAACCCATATTGGTTTTCAAAGTTCCAATCAGCGCATTGATCTGTGCAGCAGTCAGGTTTACGTTGCCCTGAAGATTTGCCAGCAGGATATAAGGCGCGGTGTAATGGGAAAGGGTGGAAAAATCCGCTGCGGAGAGAATTTTGGCATTGTTGGTGGGTGTGCTGCTGTTGACGGAATAGAGCTGTGTGCTGTCGATGCCCAGAGACCGGAGAACGATTTCAATCCGAGAATGGTCGGAGAGATCACCGTTCTGATTGTTGGCATCTTTGATGAGCAAGTTCAGCACATTCTGTTTGGCGGACTCGGTGAGAACCGCTGTTTTTCCGCCCAGTGTGGAATAGACGGCCATATCCATGGCGGTCCAACCATCTTTGGTCCCCGTATATTCCTTGGCAATGGCGTCCATCAGGCCACTGCGCTTTTCAGCGGTCACGGGGAGAATGACCTGAACGGTTTTATGATAAGAACCGAAAGTGTCTGCCAGTCTGAGCTGCACGGAGGCGGAAATCGTGGACACCGTGTCGTTGCCTTTGGCAAGGGTCAGCGTTTTGCCACCGGTGAGGTGCGCATCGGTGACCGAATAAGTAACGGTGACGCCCGGAGCGGGGGATTGGTTGGACTTCAGCAGGGAAAGTGCGGTGCCTGCGGGATCAGTGCCGTTTACGGTAAGGGCATCAACATACTTATCTGCCTCATTTTTCAGGTCCGGCAGATTGATACCGAACAGCTCATAGAGCTTGTCGCCCACTGCCTGCCGGGTGGAGAGGGTCATACCCTCCAATGCGGCTTTCTGGGTATCGGAAGGATAAGCGGTGGTGTTGCCGATGACGGAGAGTTTGGCACCATCGGTTTGGACACAGTTACCGAATGCATTTTTTACGGTAATCTGATGCTCCAGCCCGGCCACAACGCCGCCCAACTGACCGGCCAAGCCGCCGTTGTAGCCATGCGTGGGGGTTCCTACGATGGTAACAAGTCCTGCGCCGATGACGGTATCTGCTTTGGACAAGGAACCGGCGAAAGAACCGGTATAGTCCGTGCCGGTTACGGCACCCAAGCTGTAGCAGTTCTTTACCGCTCCGCTGCTGCTGCCGGCAAATCCACCGGTGCTGGATTTGCCGGAAACCGCGCCCTCTGCGTGGCTGTCGTAAATGTCGCCGCTGCTGCTGCCTGCAAAGCCGCCGGTCATGGAAGTGCCGGAAACAGCGCCGGTGGCTGCGCTCTTGGTGATGGTACCGGTGTTTTCGCCCACCAGACCGCCGGTCTTTTCTTTACCGGTGACGGTGACATCGGCAGAGGACTTGTCAATGGTGCTGGCGATGGAGAAGAGGGTATTCGAATCGAAATCGCCCTCGTTCAGACCCACCAGACCACCGACTTGCTTGCTGCCCGTAACCGTACCGGAAACGGTGCAGCCGCCGATGAGGTTTGCCATGTTTTTGGAAAGATCGTTCTTGTCCAGCTCTGCCTGCGCATAGCCTACCAGACCGCC
>CAJMMY010000073.1 GCA_905214605.1 uncultured bacterium
CAGCAGCTTTTTCTTACGGGTAATATCGCCGCCGTAGCACTTCGCCAACACGTCTTTCCGCATGGCCTTCACGGTTTCTCGGGCGATAATGCGGCCGCCGATGGCTGCCTGAATGGGAACTTCAAACAGCTGCCGGGGGATATTCTCCTTCAGCTTTTCGCACAGCCGGCGGGCACGTCCGTAGGCCTTGTCCTTGTGGGCAATAAAGCTTAAAGCGTCCACCTGGTCGCCGTTGAGCAACAGGTCCACCTTCACCAAATCACTGGGACGGTAATCCGCCAGTTCATAGTCCAAAGAGGCATAGCCACGGGTTTTGGCTTTCAAGGAATCGAAGAAATCGTAAATAATCTCGTTCAAGGGCATATCGTACCGCAGCTCCACCAGATTGGTATCCAGATACTGCATATCCTTGTACTCGCCCCGCTTATCCTGGCACATGGGCATAATATTGCCCACATATTCCTGGGGCGTGATGATGGAAACGTGCATATACGGCTCCCGCGCCTCGGCAATTACCGCCGGGTCGGGGTAATTGTGGGGGTTGTCCACGTGGAGAACCTCACCGTCGGTTTTCACCACCTCGTAAATTACGGAAGGCAGTGTGGTCACCAAGTCCAAATCGAATTCCCGCTCCAGACGCTCCTGAATAATCTCCATGTGGAGCATTCCCAAAAAGCCGCAGCGGAAACCAAAGCCCAAAGCCACAGAGGATTCCGGCTCATAGGACAAAGACGCGTCGTTCAGTTTCAGCTTGTCCAAGGCGTCCCGCAAATCCGGGTACTTGGAGCCGTCGGCAGTATAAATGCCGCAGTACACCATGGACTGTGCCGGACGATAACCGGGCAGAGGGTCCGGCGTCGGGGCGGCCGCCAGGGTCACCGTGTCGCCCACCTGCGTATCGGAAACGTTTTTGATGCTTGCGGTGAAATAGCCTACGTCGCCGGCGGTCAGCTCCTTGCAGGGCACCAGACCTTTCGGCTCCAGATGGCCCACTTCCACCACCCGATATTTGGCGCCGGTGGACATCAGCAGCACTTCATCGTCTTTCTTCACCCGACCGTCCATGAGACGCATCAGAACAATCACGCCCCGATAGCTGTCATACTGGCTGTCGAAAATCAAGGCTTTCAGCGGTGCGTCCGCATCGCCCTTGGGTGCAGGCACGTTCTTCACGACATCCTCCACCACTGCCCGGATATTGACGCCCGTTTTGGCGCTGATTTCCGGCGCATCCATGGCGGGAATGCCGATAATGTCCTCAATCTCGTGCTTCACCCGCAGCGGGTCCGCTGCCGGTAAGTCAATTTTATTCAGCACCGGCAGAATTTCCAGATTGTGGTCCAGTGCCAGATAGGTATTGGAAAGGGTCTGTGCCTCCACGCCCTGAGAGGCGTCTACAATCAGCAGGGCGCCCTCGCAGGCTGCCAAAGACCGGGAAACCTCGTAGTTGAAGTCCACATGACCCGGGGTGTCGATCAGATTCAGAGTATAAGTTTCTCCGTCATCTGCCTTATAATTCAGACCGATGGCGCGGGCTTTGATGGTGATACCCCGTTCCCGCTCCAAATCCATGTTATCCAGGATCTGGTCTTCCATCTCCCGCTGTTCCACCGCGCCGCACAATTCAATAATGCGGTCCGACAGCGTACTCTTGCCGTGGTCAATATGGGCGATGATGGAAAAATTCCGAATGTGTTTCTGGTCGATCATCGTTTGCTCCTTTCCGGACGGAACTCCGTCCGTGCTGTATGAAGAATCAAGGTATTATTTCAGGCTTTTGGCCACTTCCAGCATGATTGCGCACTCCATGCGCTTTTTGAACAGCTCGCAGCCGTATTTGTAAACGCCGTTGACGGAGCCGGTGGCGTGATATGCGTTGGCTGCGCAGCCGCCTGCACAATACAGCCGAGCCCAGCAATCCTTGCATTCCGGGTGAGAATACACGTTGCAGTTCCGGAACTGCTCCTGTGCCTCGGGGTTGGTAACGCCCTTCCAGATATCGCCCAGACGGAACTTTTCCTCGCCCACAAACTGGTGGCAGGGGTACAAATCGCCCCAAGGGGTCACAGCCATATACTCCGTTCCGGAGCCGCAGCCGCTCAGACGCTTATAAATGCAGGGACCTCCCTTCAGGTCAATCATATAATGATAGAAGGTAAAGGGTTTGCCCTCTTTTTCCCGCTCCAGCATCATGTTTGCCAGCTTTTCGTACTGCTCAAACAGAATGGGCAGGTCTTCCTCCGTCAATGCGCAGGGGTCGCTGGGGTCGCAGACCACAGGCTCCATGCTCAAACGGTCAAAGCCCAGGTCCAGCATGTGCTGCAAATCCTCGGTAAAGTCCGGGTTATAGTGGGTATACGTGCCGCGCATGTAGTATTCCTTATCCCCCCGCTGCTCCACAAAGCGCTGGAAGTTGGGCACAATGCGGTCATAGCTGCCGTTGCCGGCTACGTCCACCCGGAAACGGTCGTTCACTTCTTTCCGTCCGTCCAGACTGAGCACCACGTTGTTCATTTCCTTGTTCAGGAATTCGGTCACGTCATCGTCCAGCAAAACGCCGTTGGTGGTCAGGGTGAACCGGAAATGCTTTCCGGTTTCCTCTTCCCGGCTGCGGGCATACGCCACCAGCTGTTTCACCACGTCGAAGTTCACCAGAGGCTCGCCGCCGAAGAAGTCTACCTCCAGATTCGTCCGGTTGCCGGAATGTGCAATCAGAAATTCCAGTGCCTGCTTGCCCACTTCAAAGGACATAATCGCCCGGTCGCCGTGATACTTGCCCTGACTTGCAAAGCAATATGCGCAGTTCAGATTGCAGGTATGGGCCACGTGCAGGCACAATGCCTTAATCACGGGGCTCTGTTTCATTTTGCCTGCCAGCTGAGAAAAGGTATCCGGAGCGAACAGCTTGCCCGCCTCTTTCAGCGCGGCTACATCGTCCACGCACTCCCGAATCTCGTTTTCATCCACATCGGGCAGGTCGCCGTATTTTTCCAGCATGGCTGCCACGATTTCTTCCGTTGTGTTGGTTTCGTACATGGCAATGACATCGTAAGCCACGTCATCAACCAGATGCACGGCGCCGGAATTCACGTCCAGAACGATATTCATACCATTTAATTTATACTGATGGATCATTTCTCTCTCCTCAATGATAGAAAAACCGCCTGTCCGAATCGAACAAGCGGTTTGTCGTTGATGCGTTTTATTACTTTTCCTTGTTCTCGCACTTCTGGTTAGCTACACCGCAAGAAGTCTTGCAGGCAGACTGGCAAGAAGTCTGGCACTCGCCGCAGCCGCCACTGACAGCGCTCTTGCACAGATCACGAGTCTCAACAGTTTTGATTCTGCTCATTTGGAATCCCTCACTATCAAAAATTCTCCATGTATTATACAACAGCTTTCCCCGGTCCGTCAAGACCCTTTCCCGGTCAAAACCCGGAAAAATCCGGTCTCTGTCTGCCGGGCGGTGTGCAATGCGGTTCCCGCAGCCCGGGTAGCGGCAATCCAAGCCGGCAATTCCGGCGGAATTTCCTCTCCGGGGGCAATCAGCGGAATCCCCGGCGGATAGGCCCAGAGAAAATCTCCCGCCACCCGTCCGGCCGTTTCTGCCAACGGCACCGTCTCCCACGGGCAGCGCTCCGCCTCATACAGTTCCATCGTCCGTTTTGGTATGGGCAAAGTCGGCAGCACCGTTTCATTTCCATCGGACAGGCTGTCGTCGATTTCCGTCAGCGCCGCCGCCAATCGGTGCAGGGTTTCCGGCGTATCTCCCAAGCCGGTCATCGCCAAAGCATAGGTCGGGGCGGACATTTCCAGTTCGATTTGATATTCCTGCCGCAGCCGGTCCATCAGTTCGGGGCCGGTGCAGTTCGTTCCTCTTGTGGAAATGACAATCTTGCCGGGGTCGGTATCCGGCAATCCCCGCAGTGGAAAGGTCAGATGCCGCAGCGCCGCGGTTTCCGTCTGAAACCGCTCCAATGCCTGCTGCCAACGGAAAAACCGCTGCTCCCCCTGCTCCCGGAGAAGACGAACGCAGCCGTCAATGGATGCCATCAACAAATAGGACGGACTGGAGGTTTCAAAGACGTTCAGCCAGAATCCCACTTCCGCGCAATCCACCCGGTCGCTGCATACATGGAGCAAGCCGGTCTGGGTCAAACTGGGCAAGGTCTTATGAAGGCTCTGCACCACCAAATCCGCGCCGGATTGCACCGCACCGGCACCGAAAAAGTCCGAAAAGCCCAAATGCGCCCCGTGGGCGCTGTCCACCAGCAGCTTTGCCCCATACCGATGGGTCACTTCCGCCAATGCCGGCAAATCACTGGATACCCCCTCATAGGTCGGACTGGTCACCACCACAAGCCCGGCATGGGGATTGTCCCGAAAAGCCGTCTCCAACGTTTCCGGCGCGATTTTTCCGCAGGCGTCCAATTCCGGGCAGGGGTCCGGAGCAAGAAACCGCACCCGAACACCCCGCAAAAGCATGGCATGATACACCGCTTTATGGCAATTTCTGGCCATCAGCACCGTATCCCCCGGTTGACAGCAGGCAAATACACCGGCAAGCAACCCCGCCGTGCTGCCGCCAATCAGCCACCATGCCCGGCGGCTGCCCCAAAGCGCGGCTGCCTCTGCCATTTTCTCCGACAGCATACCCTCCGGGTCATGGAGATTGGAAAAGCCGTCGATTTCCGTAAGGTCCAATGCCCCGCCCAAGCCGGACAGATAGGCATCATTCTCCACATTCCGTTTATGCCCCGGCATGTGCATCGGCAGAGCGCCGCCGGCACTGTATTCCCGGAGCATTTCAAACAACGCTTTTTCCACACACTCCACCTCTTTTTTCAAAATATGCGTATATTATAGTGAATTTCTCCCCAAAAGGCAAGAAAACTCCCCGCTTGATGTATAAAAGGGGCTTGCATTGATGAAAAGTGGGTGATAGAATAAAAATGTTTGAAAACGGCAAAAGCCGAATTTTACTTGGAGGAATTCAAAATGTTTGAAAATCTCGTTGAAATTCTGAAAAAGAACCCCCGCAAGATCGTATACACCGAAGGCACCGACGCTCGTATTCTGGAGTCCGCTTCTCGTCTGAAGAAGGACGGTTTCCTGACCCCCGTGCTGGTGGGCAACGTGGAAGACGTCAAGGCAGCCGCTGCAAAGGGTGGTTTTGATATTGAGGGTCTGGAGATTCTGGATCCCGAGACCTACGAAGGCATGGACGAAATGGTGGAAACCATGGTCGCTCTGCGTAAGGGTAAAATGTCCGCAGAGGATTGCCGCAAGAACCTGGCAAAGGGCAACTACTTCGGCACCATGCTGGTGAAGATGGGCAAAGCTGACTGCCTGCTGGGCGGCGCTACCTACTCCACCGCTGATACCGTGCGTCCCGCACTGCAGCTGATCAAGACCAAGCCCGGCAACACTCTGGTGTCCTCCTGCTTTATCATGGTCCGCGGCGATGAGATGCTGGCTATGGGCGACTGCGCAATCAACATCTCCTACGAAGACAAGAAGGACAAAGAGGGCAACGTGACCCAGACCGCTGCTGAGCAGCTGGCTGAGGTTGCTATCGAGACCGAGAAGACCGCTAAGATCTTCGGCATCGACCCGAAAGTTGCTATGCTGTCCTACTCCACCCACGGCTCCGGCAAGGGCGCTTCCGTTGACATGGTCCGCACCGCTACCGAGCTGGTGAAAGAGAAATGCCCCGAGATGAAGATCGACGGCGAGATGCAGTTCGACGCAGCTGTTTCCCCCACCGTGGGTCAGCTGAAGTTCCCCGGCTCCAAGGTCGCGGGCTATGCCAATACCTTCATCTTCCCGTGCATCGAGGCCGGCAACATCGGCTATAAGATCGCCCAGCGCCTCGGCGGCTATGAGGCCTACGGCCCCATCCTGCTCGGCCTGAACGCCCCGATCAACGACCTCTCCCGCGGCTGCAACGCCGACGAGGTCTACAAGATGGCCATCA
>CAJMMY010000074.1 GCA_905214605.1 uncultured bacterium
AAGGCTCCTCGCCGGAGGGCTGTGATTTTCCGCAGTCATGGTCTGCTCCAAATCAAACAGGGGACGCTACACTTCCCCTGCGCTGGCTGCAGCCAGCTACCCTTTTGTGGACTTGCCTGTTGGGGACACCTTGCGGTGCAAGCTGTTCCCAGCCGACAAGTTTCATAAAATACGCTATCTTTTCGATAGGCGATGAAGTATAATGGAGATGACAACAAATCGGGATTTTGGGAGCAGGAGAAATCGAGATTGGAGGATAAATTGGTGAACAAGATTTTCAAATGTCTTATTCGATTTTTGATAGAAGTGATAGTTATGACAGTTTTGATTGTTGGAATCAACATATTTATGAATGGTATGTATCTTTGGGGATTGCCCCGCATAAATGATATTCAGTCTGTAAATATCACGTATCCGAGTGTCACGGATGATGTTAAAGAAATTTCGAGCCGTGAGGATATTGAGTTAGCCTTAAAGCTAACGGGATTTCTGAAATATGATTTATTTGGGGAAGTGAATAGCGAAGAAGAACCTGCTATTACAATTACTTATTTTCTCAAGGATGGAACAAGCAAAACAATCTCCGCTAATAACACTACTGTCTGGTGGAACAATAAAATTCATGTAATCAAGGACAAGGAAATGTTTGTCAACCTAACAGAGGGAATTTTCTTTCTGGAAGATTTACAAACAAAGTAAATCAATTCCAGTTTTTCGAACGGATAAAATCCCTTTTTGAAATTGGACATAAACAAATCCTCCGTATGATCTAAACCATACGGAGGATTGACTGTTTTACGGACACCGGTGAATCTTCACAGGTTGGATTTTTGCTGCGCCCCGCAAGCCTCCCTCTGATGAGGGAGGTGGCAAAACCGCAGGTTTTGACGGAGGGAGAGATACACCGCGGTGAGAAACGACGCACCGGAAAAGTGGTTGTCCGGGATTTTCTCTCCCTCAGTCAGCTGCGCTGACAGCTCCCTCGTCAGAGGGAGCCCTGGATTTTTGCTGTCTATAGGCCCTCAGGTTGCCTCGAATCGGAAGGTGCGGTACTGAATGGCCTCGGCAATGTGGGGCACCTGAATGTCTGCGCTGCCGTCCAAATCGGCAATGGTCCGCGCCACCCGGAGAATCCGGTCATAGCTCCGGGCGGAAAGTCCCATACGGTCAAAGGCTTTTTTCATCAGACCCTCTCCCGCGGCGTCCAACGCGCAGTAGGCGCGGACCTCTTTCGGCCCCATTTGGGCATTGCATGCAATGTCCGTGCCGGCAAACCGGGCCCGCTGAATTTCCCGGGCGGCATTCACCCGTTTTTGAATTTCGGCAGAGGATTCCGCCGGGGCGCGGCTTTTCAGTTCGTCATATTCCAATGCCGGTACGTCCAGCAGCAAATCCATGCGGTCCAGCAAGGGCCCGGAAATGCGGCTGCGGTATTTCATCACGGCGCTTTCCGTGCATTTGCACCGCCCGGAGGGGTGTCCGTACCAACCGCATTTGCAGGGGTTCATGGCAGCCACCAGCATGAAACGGCTGGGGAATGTTACCGTGCCGGACACCCGGGCTACGGTGACCTGACCGTCTTCCAAGGGCTGCCGGAGCACTTCCAGTACCGGACTGGGGAATTCCGGGAATTCGTCCAGAAACAGAACGCCGTTGTGAGCCAGAGAAATCTCTCCCGGCCGGGGAGAGGAGCCGCCGCCGCTCATCGCTGTGGCAGACACGGTGTGATGGGGCGAGCGGAAGGGGCGATGGGCAATGATGGGGTGGTCCCGCCCGGTGAGCCCGGCTACGGAGTGAATTTCCGTGGTTTCAATCATTTCCTGCCGGGTCATATCCGGAAGAATGCCCGGCAGCCGCTTGGCCAACATGCTTTTGCCCGCGCCCGGAGGCCCGCACATCAGTACGTTGTGTCCGCCGGCAGCGGCCACTTCCAATGCCCGGCGAACGTTTTCCTGCCCTTTTACGTCGGCAAAATCCGGGAACATTCCCGTGTCTGCGCTGACGTCCGGGGCATCCATGGGAGAAATGGCCTCCTCCCCCCGGAGATGGGCCAGCAGCTGGGTCACATTCTGCACCGGGTACACAGACACCTCTCCGGCCCAAGCAGCCTCCGGAGCATTGTCAGCGGGCACAAACAGATGTTTGATGCCGCACTTCCGGGCGGCAATGGCCATGGGCAGTGCGCCCACCACCGGGCGCAGGTCTCCGGTAAGGGAAAGCTCACCGAAAAATCCACAGTCCCCGGCCGGTGCGTCAATTTCCCCGGCGGCGGCCAAAATTCCCAGCAGCACCGGCAGGTCATAGACCGTGCCGGCTTTTTTTGTATCTGCCGGCGCCAGATTCACCGTCACCCGGCTGACCGGGTATTTGAACCCGGAGTTTTTGATGGCGGCGCGGACCCGCTCCCGGGCCTCTTTCACCGCTGCGTCCGGCAGACCCACAATGTCAAAGGCGGGCAGGCCGTTGGAGAGAAAACATTCCACGGACACCTCGTAGCCGCCGATGCCGTGAATGCCGAAGGAGCGAATATTGGATACCATAGGGTCAGTTCCCCCTTTTCAGGAAATTCGTTTTGTGATGCGCCCGGTGAGCCAAACCAAGACCCGGGCGGTGAGAATGCTCAGCAATACGGCCAGCCCGTTGATTTCCCAAGTGCCTGCATGGTTGGAAAAGACCGAGGCGGAAAGAAATGCCAGCCATTTTTCGTGGACCAGATAAATTTCCAAGGTCATACCGCCCAGATACAGCAGCACCCGCTCCAAGGGATTGCCCGCCGGGAGCAGAGAAAGTACAATGCTGCCGAAGAGAATCAGAGCAATGCTCATGGGCAGAAACAGATACATGCGCAGATACCAGTATTGTGAGTTCCAAACAGCCCACAGCCACAGACACACCGCTGCCGCCGTCAAGGTGACAAGCAGGGTGGGCACCGTACGCAGGGGGCGGCCTTCTTTCACCATGGGTGCCAGATAGCAGCCCACCAGAAACACGGGGATTCGGAATACAAACCCGCTGATGCGGTAAAACAGCGGCTGATTTTGATACAGCAGCCAAGCCGCCCCGAATGCGCCGGCCAAAAGCAGCGCCTCCGCCAACCGATTTTCGGATTTCACCAATCGGTACAACAGGGGATACACCAGATAAAATACCAGAATGGCGGCGATGAACCAATAAACGGGATAGCCGCTTTGCCAGTAACTGAGCAGGGTTATGTTCCGCAGAAAGTCTCCTCCGGAAATCTGCCCCGTGCCCCACCGCAGCCCCTCATACAGCAGGGCAACGATAAGATAGGGAATCAGCACCCGCAGAGCCCGTTTTTTGTAAAAATGCCGTGGCGAGGGGTCTTTTTCCATGGAATAGTACAGACCAATGCCGGAGAGAAAGAAAAAAAGGTCCACCCCGGCATAGCCGGTGCTTTTGATGAGATGGAGAGGCACAGACTGGAATTGCAGGGAGGAGTGGAACAGCATAATCCACAAAATGGCCGCGCCGAAAATCCCGGAGCGCTCCCGGCTGATGACCTGCAGATTTGTGTTTCGCCAGTTTTGACCGTTCATGCCTGCGCTCCCAACGCAGTGGCTACGGTCTGCCGGGTGCCTTCCAGCAGGGTCAGCACGTCAATGCCCACGGCAACATTGGGGAAACCCTGAGCGAAATATCCCGCTGCCTGCTCTGCGCCGCCGCAGAACATGATGCACAGCTTGCCGGCTTTTTCGCAGGTAGCCCGAACATGCTCCACCGCGGCGATATGGTCCGGGTGGTCGAACTGACCGGGGATTCCCAAGGCAATGGACAAATCAAAGGGCCCGATGAAAATGCCGTCCACACCGGGGATTGCCAGAATTTCTTCCAGATGCTCCAGACAGCCGGCGGTTTCGCACTGGGGAATCAGCAGGGTGCGGCGGTTGGCAATCTCCATGTAGCCCTCCATGCCGTTGGCGTAGTCCGAACCGTATCCCCAACCGGCGTCACCGGTGGGGCAGTAGCCCCGATTGCCCAGCGGGGGGAATTTGGCATAGGACACCAGCTCCCGCACATCTTCCACGGTGTTCACTTGGGGCACGATGAGACCGGCGGTGCCTGCGTCCAGCATTTTCAGAATCTGCCCCCGGGAAATGCTGTTGACCCGCACCAGCGGGCACAATCCCGCGCCCTTGGCGGCATTTACCAGTTCCGCAGCGGAGCCGGGACCCACCGGGCTGTGCTCCAAATCGACAATGACATAGTCCAAACCGGTCTGCCCCAGTACGTTCAGCGCTGTGGGAGAGAGCAGATGGGTAAAGGTGCCGAGGCACCGCTGACCGGCCTCAAATTTATCCAGAACAATGTTTTCCATGTGATATTCCTCCTATCGGAATGGGTTGCGATTGCGGGCGTATCGTGCCTGCTTTGTTTTGCGGGAGGCTTGCGCCCCCATTTCGAAAAATCCGGACAGCTTATGGAAAACTGTCCGGATTGTGCGTTGTTTATTCTTCGGTACCGTCCACACCGACCACGGCGATGTGCAGCTCGTCCAGCTGCTTCTGCTCCACGGTGCTGGGAGCGCTCATCATCAGGTCCTGTGCGTTTTTGTTCATGGGGAAAGGAATGATTTCCCGAATGGTCTCGGCGCCGCTGAGCAGCATCACCATACGGTCCACGCCCGGTGCGATACCGGCATGGGGAGGTGCGCCGTAGCAGAATGCGTTGAACATGGCGGGGAACTTGGCCTTTACGTCCTCTTCGCCCAGACCGACCATCTCGAATGCTTTGACCATGATTTCGGGGTCATGGTTCCGCACAGCGCCGGAGCTCAGCTCCACGCCGTTGCACACCAGGTCGTACTGGAATGCGTTGATGGTCAGGGGGTCCACCTCGCCCTTTTCTGCGGCCAGCAGAACCTCCAGACCGCCGTTGGGCATGGAGAACGGGTTGTGGCAGAACTCCAGCTTGCCGGATTCTTCGCCGATTTCGTACATGGGGAAGTCCACAATCCAGCAGAACTCGTACCGCTCGGTATCCATGTGCTTGGGGCAGAATGCGCCCAGCTTGTTCCGCAGAACGCCGGCAGTTTTCTGTGCGGCCAGCTTTTTGCCGGCGGTCAGACCCACAAAGCAGCCCTTGCTCAGACCCAGAGCGGCAACCACCTGCTCCTTGATGGGCTGCACAAACTTGGCAATGCCGCCCACGATTTCCTCGTTTTCGTCATAGCGGAACCAGTAAGCCTTTTCGCCGGACTGCACTTCCACGTCGGCGCACAGCTTGTCAATCTGTTTCCGGGTGCCCTCGAAGTCGGTGACCACGATCGCCTTTACGGTGTTGCCCTCAAAGGGTCCGAAACCGCAGCCGGACAGCAGCTCGGTTGCGTCCTGCACGGTCAGGTCGATGCGCAGGTCGGGCTTGTCGGAGCCGTAGGTTTCCATTGCCTCGGCATAGCCGATGCGGCGGAAGGGAGGCTGAGAGGCAACGTTATAGGTGCCGTATTTTGCAAAGATGGGGGGCAGTACGTCTTCCAGAACGGCAAAGACGTCTTCCTGATTGGCGAAAGCCATTTCCATATCCAGCTGATAGAACTCGCCGGGGCTGCGGTCGCCCCGAGCGTCCTCGTCACGGAAGCAGGGGGCAATCTGGAAGTAACGGTCAAAGCCTGCGGTCATCAGCAGCTGCTTGAACTGCTGAGGAGCCTGGGGCAGGGCGTAGAACTTGCCGGGATGCTTCCGGGCGGGCACCAGATAGTCTCGTGCGCCCTCGGGAGAAGATGCGGTCAGAATGGGGGTGGTGATTTCCATGAAACCGTGGTCCATCATGGCGCTGCGGAGTGCGGCAATCACCTGGCTGCGGAGAATGATGTTCTGTTTCACAGCGGGGTTACGCAGGTCCAGATACCGATATTTCAGACGAATGGACTCGTCTGCATCGGTGGAGCGGTTGATTTCAAAGGGCAGCTCGTTGTAGCGGCATTTGCCCA
>CAJMMY010000075.1 GCA_905214605.1 uncultured bacterium
GGGTATAAATGAAGTTCTGGCCGGGTACGGTGCCCCAGTGGCCCACAATTTTCTTTTTGATATTGTCCATGGTCAGCTTTTCCCGGAGCAGGGGATTGCTCAGCAGGTACAGCTGCCCGGCGGAAAGATAGTTCGATGCCCGCCAATAGGCGTCCATATGCTGCAGGGTTTCAGCGGAAACGGGGGTATGCTTTGTCATAGAGAATCCTCCTTTTTCGTACACTCGATATATTTGATACGTTACATACAAGTAATACCAGTGACACTATATTATGCTATTTATTTCACAATTTCAACCCATTTCGTGTAAGAAAATTTTCTTTTTACAGATTATTCACTTTTGACTTGCAATCCGCGGTATAATTGGGTTACCATTACAAAAAAGAATGGAGGAGTAGCCTTATGAGTAAAAAAGCTTTGATCGTCGAAGACGATGTGAATATTGCAGAACTCCTGAAGATATATTTGCAGAAAGACGGATTTGACACCCAAAATGCATACGACGGCAAGAAAGCCGTGGAGATGGCTGCGGAATTCCAGCCGGATATTATGCTGCTCGATATTATGCTGCCCGTCATGGACGGTTGGCAGGTGTGCCGGGAAGTGCGGAAAACCTCTCAGGTGCCGATTATCATGCTCACCGCCAAGGGGGAGAGCACGGATAAGATTTCCGGTTTGGAAATGGGTGCGGACGATTATATTACCAAGCCCTTTGACCCGAAGGAATTGGTGGCACGGATTCACGCGGTGATGCGCCGTACCGACGGCGGAGAGCCTGCCGAGCCCCAGGGTAAAAAACTGGTGTTCGATAAGCTGATTATCAATCTGGATTCCTATGAACTGATTGTGGACGGCAAGAAAATCGACACCCCGCCGAAAGAACTGGAACTGCTGTACCATCTGGCGTCGTTCCCCAACCGGGTGTTTACCCGGAACCAGCTGCTGGACGAGGTTTGGGGATTTGATTATTTCGGCGACAGCCGGACGGTAGACGTGCATGTGAAACGTCTGCGGGAAAAAATCGAGGGCGTTTCCGACCAGTGGGAGCTGACCACGGTGTGGGGTATTGGTTACAAATTCAAACTGAACGAAGAAACTTAATGATTTGCCGGCCGGATTCTGTTCTCCGACCGGCAAATTGAACACCGGCGGTATGCCGGAATCGGAACGGAACCGGGGGAAGAACCTTTGAATAGTATCTATTTCAAAAATTTCATGGCCATGGCTGTCATTGTGCTGACCAGTTTTCTGATTGTGGGCGTTTCCTTTGTGTTTATCCTGCGTTACTTTGTGATGAACGATGCCCGGGAAAATATGGTGGCCAATGCCGAGCAGATTTCCCGGAATGCCGCAGCCATGACCGATGTAGATGAGCTGGAGGATTGGGATACCCGCATGAGCATCAGTATGCTCTCCGAGGCCACCGGCAACCATATTTTCCTGTGCGATAAAAACGGCGTGGTGATTTCCTGTTCGGATAAATCTCTGGGCTGCGGTCACATCGGCAAGCAGATTCCCAGAACTTACATCACCGCCATCAACAGCAACGGTCAGCTGGAACAGCTGACAGATTTGAACGGATTTTACGATACCGTCCGGGTGGTGGTGGCAGAGCCCATTGACATCGACAATACACTGGCGGGATATGTGTTTGTGTCCAAAGATTCCAGTGTGATTGTGGGCGCTTACGGAACCTTTATGTATGTATTCGTGCTGACGATTACGGCGGTGATGAGCCTTGCCATGGTGCTGTCGTTGGTATTTTCCAAGCAAATGACGAAAAGTCTGGACGAAATGGCCGTGGCAGCCCGGAAATATTCCCACGGGGATTTTTCCATGCGGGTGAGCACCACGGACCGGGCGGACGAAATAGGCGCGCTGACCGATTCCTTCAACGAAATGGCGGATTCTCTGGAAAAAGCGGAACGCAGCCGGCAGGAATTCATTGCCAATGTGTCCCATGAGCTGAAAACGCCCATGACCACCATTGCCGGATTTGCAGAGGGCCTGTTGGACGGCACCATTCCCAAAGAGGACGAAAACAAATATCTGACCATCATTGCCGATGAGACCCGCCGGCTGTCCCGTCTGGTACGGGAGATGCTGGATATGTCCCGGATGTCCGACCATGTGGCGGCGCCGGAAAATATGAAGGATTTCAATCTGAATGAGGCCATTATTGCCACGCTCCTGAACTTCGAAACCCGGGCGGAAGACAAAAAACTGGCCGTGGAGCTGCATCTGCCGGACGACACCTTGACGGTCCGGGGCAACGAAGACGCCATTCGCCGGGTGATTTACAACCTGCTGGATAATGCCATCAAGTTTGCAAAAGAGGGCGGCACTTTGGGGGTGTCTTTGTGGCAGCAGGGAGAAAAGGCTTACGTCAGCATTTCCGATGAGGGCGAGACCATTCCGCCGGAGGATTTGCCCTTTATCTTTGACCGATTCCATAAATCGGACCGGTCCCGGAGTCTGGACCGAGACGGCGTGGGTCTGGGCTTGTATTTGGTGAAGTCCATTCTGAATGCCCACGATGAGGACATTGCCGTGACCAGTAAAGACGGCGTGACCAAGTTCGTGTTTACCATGACTTTGACCAAATAATTGAAATTCTGTGGGAAATTTCGGAAAGGAACCGAATATGGAAGAAAGACAGAAGGATTGGTACCGCCCGGCGCAGACCGAGGAACCCTCGGCAGCGCGGGAACATGACCCGGTGGGGGCAAAAGAAGAGCTGATGCAGGCATACGGTACCCCGGAGCCACCCGCCCCGGTGAAAAAACGGCGGTGGGGTCTGATTGTGGGCATTACGGCAGGAATTGCGCTGCTGTTGGCGTTGATTGTGGGAACTGCATTGCTGTTTGCCGATTCCGATGACACCGCGCAAGGCGATGATTACTCCGATTACGGATTTTTCCAGTCGGAAAACGGACATAAAATCACCGGCGAGAATACCATTGCCCGGGCGGACCCCAACCCGGCGGTGACGCTGACCTTTACGGACAGGAAAGAAGATACCGAATTGGAATTGCAGGATCTGTATGAGAAATGCATTCCCAGTATTGTAGGCGTGGCGGCAGGATTGAACTCCGGATATTCCTGGGGCACCGGCGTGGTGATGACGGCGGACGGATATATTCTGACCAACACCCACGTATTGGAGAAAGCCTCCGATGTGCAGGTGTCCCTGACTGACGGACGGATTTTCCCGGCAAAGCTGGTGGGCTGCGACCCGGTGAGCGATATTGCGGTGCTGAAGGTTGAGGCAACGGACCTGACCCCGGCGGAATTTGCGGATTCCGGCAATGTGCGGGTGGGAGATTCCGTGGCAGCCATCGGCAATCCCCTCAGCGGAAAATTCGGCGGCACCATGACTGACGGCATTATTTCCGGCGTGAGCCGGAATGTCAGCTACGGCGGGCGGACCCAAACCCTGCTGCAAACCAATGCGGCGCTGAATGAGGGTAACTCCGGCGGCGCGCTGTTCAATCGTTACGGTCAGGTCATCGGCATTACCAATATGAAAATGATGACCACGGCAGACGCTACGGTGGAGGGCATCGGCTTTGCCATTCCCACCGCAACGGTGCAGACGGTGGTAAAGGATTTGCTGGAAGACGGTGAAATGCGGCCTTGTCTGGGCGTGTATGTGTACGTCAAAGAGAAATCTGACGATGCCGGTCCGGCAGGGTTGGAAGTGAATTCTGTCAGCCGGAATTCCGACGCGGCGGCACAGGGCGTGAAAACCGGCGATATTATCACGGAAATCAACGGGCAGCCCATCAAAAACTTCGATGTGGTTACGGAATTACTGATGGAACTCCATGCCGGGGATACGGTAACGCTGAAAATCTGGCGGAACGGAACGTTTCTGGAGAAGACCGTCAAACTGATTCCCCAGAGTGATTTTTAAGGCAGACGGACCGCTTTTGAGAAAATTTGATGAATCTGAAAAAAGGTCGCCAAAAATGGCGGCCTTTTTCTGTCGGATTTCCGTTGCGCCCCGGGCAAAATCTTGTTGACACAGGATTGAACACTGGGGTATACTAATATAGGCACTACGCTAAGCGGCGGGCTCTTCCTGTTCAGGATAAGACCGGCGCTTTTTCTTTTTGTTAATGGGAAAAAACAGCCCAAGTAGGCTGTTCGGAACAGGAGGGATTTCCTATGTGTGGAATTGTTGGATATACCGGACCGCATCAGGCGGCTCCCATTTTGCTGGAGGGTCTGAAACGGTTGGAATACAGAGGCTATGACTCCGCAGGCATTGCTGTCAATGAGCAGGGCGGAATTCACATGGTCAAGTCTGCCGGTATGATTAAAAACCTTTGTGAAAAAACCAAGGAGGGCGCTGTGTTCTCCGGTACCGCCGGCATCGGGCATACCCGCTGGGCAACCCACGGCGCACCGACGGACGAAAATGCCCACCCTCACGTTTCCAATGACGGCCGCTTTGCCGTAATCCATAACGGCATCATTGAAAATTATCTGGCCCTGCGGGAAGAATTGCAGGCAAAGGGTTACGTGTTCAAAAGCGAAACGGACACGGAAGTGATTGTGAATCTGCTGGAGTATTATTACGAAGGCGATTTCAAGCAGGCCATTCTGAAAGCCATTTCCCGACTGGAAGGGTCTTATGCCATCGGCGCCATTTGCGCCGACTGCCCGGAGCGGGTGTTTGCCGCCCGGCAGTTCAGCCCCTTGATTCTGGGACTGGGCGTGGGAGAGAACTTCCTGGCATCGGACGTCACCGCGCTGGTTGCGTATACGAAAAACGTGATTTATCTGGACGATGGCGAGTTGGCAGAGCTGACTCCCCAAAGCGTGACGGTATATGACTGCACCGGACGGCCCATTCAGAAAAAAACGTCTCGTGTGACTTGGGACGTGGAGGCTGCGGCAAAGGGCGGCTTTGAGCATTTTATGCTCAAGGAAATCATTGAGCAGCCCCGGGCACTGAAAGCCACCATCGACCCCCGGGTGAAAAACGGCCGGGTGGTTCTGGACGATTTCAACCTCACGGACGAGGAACTGAAAAATCTGCGGAAAATTTACATCACGGCCTGCGGTTCGGCATTTTATGCCGGTCAGGTGGGAAAATATGTGATTGAATCTCTGACCCGGATTCCCGTGGAAACGGACATTGCCAGCGAGTTCCGGTATCGGGACCCCATTGTGGACGAGCACACGCTGATGATTGTTATTTCCCAGTCTGGCGAAACGGCAGATACCATTGCCGCCTTGCGGGAGGCGAAGGAGCGGGGGGCGAAAACCCTTGCGATTTGCAACGTGGTGGGCTCCACCATTGCCCGTCTGGCAGATACGGTGCTGTACACCTGGGCCGGCCCGGAAATTGCCGTGGCCACCACAAAGGGATACACCACGCAGGTTGCCATTCTGGATTTGCTGGCGGTCTATCTGGCCCGGCGGCTGTCGCGCATTGATGACGGGGAGGAGCGCCGTCTGGTGCGGGAAATTCAGAAAATTCCCCAGCAGATGCAGCGGTCCGTTGACCTGAACCCCGGCCTGCCGGACATTGCAAAGAGTTATCATGATAATCAAAATATGTTCTTCATCGGGCGCAATCTGGACTACGCGGTTTGCCTGGAAAGCTCTCTGAAATTGAAGGAAATTTCCTATATTCATTCCGAGGCCTGCGCGGCCGGAGAATTGAAACACGGACCCATTGCTCTGATTGAGCCGGGGCGGCTGGTGATTGCGCTGGCTTGTCAGGAACGACTGTTCGATAAAACCATGAGCAATATTAAAGAGGTCAAAGCCCGGGGGGCAGAGGTTTTGGGCGTTGCCATGGAGGGCAATACCCGGATTCTGACCGAGGCGGACAAAGCCATTTACATTCCCCGGTGCGAGCCGCTGTTTGCTGCGGCCCCGGCAATCGGTCCCATGCAGCTGTTTGCATACTATGTGGCAAAGGAA
>CAJMMY010000076.1 GCA_905214605.1 uncultured bacterium
GTTTTCCCCCGGACCCCTTGAAACGACCAAAGGGCCCCGGCCCTTTGGAATCCCGGGTGCCTTCTCCTAACGAAAAACCTCTTACCTTTTATGTGGAGACGGTAAAAGGAGTTTTCATGAAATCTCTTTTTCAAAAGCTGCTGGACCCATCGCTGCTGCGGTTCCTGATTGTGGGCGGCATCAACACGGTGGTGGGCATGGCCATTATGTTCGGCTTGTATAATCTGGCGGGGTGCAGCTACTGGCTGTCCTCGGCAGCCAATTACGGTCTGACCAGTATTTTGAGCTTTTTTCTGAACAAATACTTCACCTTCCGCAGCAAAAGCCGGTCCGGCGGCGAGGTGATACGCTTTGCGGCGAACATCGGAGTGTGCTATGCCGTGGCTTACGGCGCGGCAAAGCCCTTGGTGCGCCTGCTGCTGACGGGGGCGTCAGCTGCCCTCCGGGATAATGTTTCCATGCTGGTGGGCATGGTGCTGTTCACCGGGTGCAATTATTTGGGCCAGCGATTTTTCGCGTTCAAACAGACAGACGGAAAGGAAAACGGAACGGAATGTTGACCTTATACGCAGTGGTTCCCTGCTATAACGAGGAGGAGGTACTGCCTCAATCTGCGGAGATTCTCCGGGAAAAATGGCAGCGCTTGATGACGGAGGGGAAAATTTCCCCGGAAAGCCGCATTGCGTTGGTGGACGATGGCTCCAAGGACCGGACCTGGTCCATCATTGGGGCGCTGTGCGCCCCGGCGGACAGCCTGTTCTGCGCAGTGAAACTCAGCCACAACCGGGGACATCAAAATGCCCTGCTGGCGGGCTTGGAAACCTGCATGGACCGGTGCGACGCCATTGTGTCTCTGGACGCGGATTTGCAGGACGATATTGACGTCATCGACCAATTCGTGGAGCAGTACGAGGCGGGGTGCGACATTGTGTACGGTGTGCGCAGCGACCGCTCCTCAGACCATTTTGCCAAGCGCTTTACGGCGCAAAGCTACTATAAGCTCCTGGAACTGCTGGGGGTGGATATTCTCTACAACCACGCGGATTATCGTCTGATGTCCCGCCGGGCGCTCCATGCCTTGGCGGAGTACCGGGAATCCAATCTGTTTCTCCGGGGAATCATTCCGGAGCTGGGATTTCCCTCTGCGGTGGTGACCTATGCCCGAAAAGAGCGGCAGGCGGGAGAGAGCAAATACACCCTGACCAAAATGATGAAACTGGCCTTTGACGGAATTACGTCCTTTTCCGTCCGCCCCATTCGGCTGCTGTCGGCTTTGGGCGTGGCGACGTTGTTGGTGGCGGTGGTGATGGCAATTTACACGTTGGTGCGCCATTTTACCGGAAACACCGTGTCTGGCTGGGCCTCGCTGATGATTTCCATCTGGTTTTTGGGCGGTCTGAATCTGCTGGCATTGGGTGTTGTGGGAGAGTATATCGGTAAAATTTACGGCGAAGTCAAGGCCCGCCCCCGGTATATCGTGGAGCAGACCTTGGGTGTGCCGATGAGACAAGATTTGCAATAAAAAATAAGCTGTTCGGGAACGGAAAAATTCCCGAACAGCTTTTTTCATGGAGATAAGATTTTTCGGCAGAAATCCGTCACTGCCCGGTGGTAGGTTTCCGGGTCCCGATACACGCTCAATCCGTGCCCGGCGTCGGGAATCACCACCAATTCCTTAACGGCGCTGCCGCAGACGGAAAAATTCTTCCGGCTCATGGTGCAGGGAACATATCGGTCCGTTTCCCCGTGGATCAGCAGCACCGGCAGACTTGTGCGGGACAATGCATCTTCCGCGGCGGCGCTTTCCGGGTCAAACCCGGCGAATATTCTGGCGGACAGCCGCACCAAGGGATACAGCGCCCGGGGCTTGCCGGCAGATTCCAGCTCCCAGAGAATCATCTCCCTGGGCGAGGAAAAGGCGCAGTCGGCAATGATGCCCCGCACCGAAGGCGGGAGGGGCAAATCAGAGGCCATCAGCACCGTGGCGCCGCCCATGGAAATGCCCATCAGCACCAAGGGTGTGTCCGGACCGAACCGCTGGGCGGCATACCGGGCCCATGCAAGGGCGTCATACCGCTCCCACACACCCAACGTAATGCTTTTGCCGTCGCTGCCGCCGTGCCCCCGTTGGTCAATCAGCAGAATTCCCCAGCCCAGCGCGTGAAACAGCGGGAACACCCCGGCGCAATCCCGGAGGGCGCTGCTGCGGAATCCGTGAAACAGCAGCAAAACCGGCTTGCCCGGCTGCCCGGAATAAAGTTTCCCGGCCAGAGACAATCCGTCATGAACCACCCGCACCGGCTCATAGGGCAGACTGCGCATCAAAGCGATATTTTCCAGCATAGCCGAACGGTAAAATGCCCGTTTCGGCTCATCGGGAATGGCCTCCGGCAGGGGAACCTTCTCCGGTCGGGCCTGAAAGCTCCGCCGATAAATGCTCCCCAGTTCACCGAGCAAGCCTGCCCCGACCAGTGCTCCCGCGGGGAGCAGCCAGTGAGCTTTCACGGCTTATTCCACCCAGTAAACCCAGTCAGCTTTCCGGGGCTTTGCGGCGGGAGCGGGGTCTTTTGCCCAACCCAGAATACAGTGGCCGATGCCCTCATAATCCCCGGTAACGCCAAGGCTTTTCAGCAGCTGCTTGCCCTCTTCGGAGTCAAATTCCTCCCGGGCGCGGTGAATCCAGCAGCTGCCCAGACCCAGAGAATGGGCGGCCAGCATCAGATTTTCCATGACCAACGTGCCGTCATAGACGTGGTTGGGTTTGCTCCGGTCGGCCAGAACCACCAGCACCACGGGGGCGCCGTAAAAGGGGTCGCTGTCCGAACCCATAATTTTTGCGTTCATGGCGGAAAGCTTGTCCCGAACGGCTTTGTCCGTTACAGCCAGAATGATGGGGCTCTGCATTCCCTTGCCCGTGGGGGCGTACATGCCCGCCTCCAGAACCTGCTCAATCAGTTCCCGGGGCACCGGGTCGGACTTGTAGCTGCGTATGCTCCGGCGGGAGCGGATCGTTTCCAAAACTTCGTTCATGGTGTGTCTCCTTTCGGTATGAGAAATGAGGGATATGAACTCACATTCACTAATGTTCCATTTTACCATAAGTTTTCCGAAAACGCATGAACTTTTCGGGAACGTTTCCGCGGAATATGAAAGATAACCAAAGCCGGGCCGTCTGCCTTGTGAATCGAAACGAAAATCGGGAAACGGCAGAGAAAACAGTAGATAGAAAGGAAATGCTCCATTATAATAAAAACAGAAGAATCAGTAAAAATGCGGTTGAGACAGTTCCAACCGCGTTTATCAAAATAACTACGATACGAAGGAGGACAAACTATGCACAGAAAAGTTTGGATATGGGCTGCAGCAGCTGTTGTCCTCTTAACAGCTTGCAGCACCGTCATAAAATTTGACGGAATGGATTTATCCGCCGCGTTTCCTGCGGCGGAACGTATTGAACAAGTTCAGAATGCAATCAGTGCAGCCGGAAATCCGATTGAATTAGTCCAGATTGTTTATGCTGCAAACGATACGGCAGCGGCAGAAACGGAAATTCCGGCATTTTTGGAAACAATGAATACCGCAAATTCGAATCTGTTAACACATGGCACGTGGGGAGAAGATTGGCAGCAGTATGCGCCGACAGTGCATGGAAAGATTTGTCAACAGCTGATTTGGGTAACGGAGGACGACGCGCTTATACAAGCAACCATACTGCGAAATGAAAGTACGGAAAATAAGGTTGTCTTGCAATTGAGGCGGCAAAACGGAAATCTGAAGTGCGTTTCCGCACAGGTTTCCGGGCGAGAGCGAAATCATTTATATGTCGTCGGCTTAACGGAAAATCCGACGCAGGAATACCTAATTCGATGGGATTGTTCAGACGGTCGGCCAATGACCATGGACGAATTGGGGGATTTAAGTCCCGGTGATACCATTATGCTCTGGCTGGATTGTGACAGCTCGCGGAATGATTTGGACTTGGAGCAGCGGATTCTGTTCGTGAAGAAACTGTGCCCGGCAACCGATTTGGAGACAGCCTCATGAACAATGAAAAAGACAATGTGAATTCAATTGATTGAAAAAATGAACTCCCGCTGAGAAATTTCAGCGGGAGTTTTGCGCTTATCTGCTCAGGGTAACGGTGCCGGTGGCGCCGTCCCAACCGACGGTGACGTTGGCGGCATTTGCGGCTTGCCGCAGATTCACATACCAGACGCCGTTCATCTGAAATGCGGTGATTTGCGTTTCCGTGTTCTC
Organism: uncultured bacterium; assembly: GCA_905214605.1. Next base: position 4,258 of record CAJMMY010000076.1, read on the forward strand.
CGCTCCGGGGGCGGTGAGGGTGGTGACAATCACCCGGGGTCCGACCATGGAAACACCGGTCTTCGGGGAAACCTCGGTTTCTTCCGTTTGGTCGGAAGTTTCGTCTGTGGTGGGCAGCGCGGGTGCCGACGGAGTTTCTTCTGGGGTTCCCTCTGTTTTTTCATCGGGCAGCTGCACGTTCAAAGTGGGATACAGCGTTTGCAGCGCGTCCAACGGCACATAGGTGCTGCTGTCCAGACTTTTGCAGGTCCAATCCAGCGTGCTGCCGTTTTGGGTGATGACCGCGGCGGAATCAGCGGGCGTCCGCACGCCCAGAAACAGTGCGCTCAAAGCATTGACCAAGTCGGCGCGAATGGTGTAATCACCAGTCTGCGCCAAGTCGCCGGGAGTGAATTTGAAGGTCTGCTCCGGCAGACCCAGATACTTCAGCGTCCGGGAAATGAATGCCTGCGCCTCGGCGGCATTGATATATCGGTCGGGAATGGCCTCGTTTTGATTCGTTCCCGCCAGAACCCCGATGGAGCGGGCGGTCATCAGCGTGTCATGGTTGGGGTGCGTTTCCGGCACGTCGGAAAATTCCTGGGTGTCCGGCTCCCGGCCCTCCAAGCCGTAAAGTTTCATCAGCGCGGCCAAAAAATCGCTGCGGGACATGCCCTGCCGGGGAGACGCGGTGTGGCTGCTGGTGCCGGAGACAATGCCCAAACGGTTCATCGTTTCAAACTGCACCTTTTGCCATGCGTAGGCACCCAAATCCACAAAGCCCTGCAGCTGCAAGGGAGTGCGGTCACCGTAATCCGGTGCGCCGTAGCCCAGAATACCCTTGTAGTCTAAGGTGTGGTTGTTGACGGTCACATAGTCCGGCGGGTCCAAATCTTCGTCTCGCTCCATAGGCGGCTGGTCCAACCGGCAGGTGAGGGAGTTGCCCTCGATGGTGAACACATGGCCGTTTTCCGCGTAAAGCACAATACCCACGTGGACGGCTGTGGTGTTTCCTACGGGATAAGCCTCCGAGTCATAGTAGAAGATGATGTCGCCCTGCTGGGGGATATACGTGCCGCCCCGGGATTGACTGTCATAAAACCGTCCGGCATTCTGAAATGCCTTGACCATATAGGGGCAGTAGGCGCCTTTCGGCACCAGATAGGTGGGTACACCGCCTTGATTGGCGCACCAGGACACAAACATGGCGCACCAGTAACTGTTGGAAAAGCCGTACCATTTTCCGTATTTGGAGTATTCGTTGGCGCCCTCCACGTAGCCGATTTCCGGCAGCGCAGCCTGCACAATGGCGCCGGAGGAAACGGCGTTTTTGGCGCTGACGCTAGGGGCAAGGGTGAAAATTAAAATTGCGGCCAGCAGACCTGCCGACCATTGACGAAAGGATTTCATGCGCAAGATCCCACTTTCATTGTTCATAATTTGTTCACAGCATAACATATTTTGTTGAAAATGGGGAGAGCTTGTCATGAAATGCAAAAAAATCGCATTGAAACGCGGAGTGATGATTTACTTTTGTTCCCCTCGGAGAGCAAGAGGGTTATCAAGGGGGAACTGGGTCCCCCTTGAAAGTCGCACTCGCTCGCTTGCGGGCGAATCGGTCATTCCCGCAGGAATGACTGCGACTT
>CAJMMY010000077.1 GCA_905214605.1 uncultured bacterium
CCGCGTAACCGTGATTGCAACCGGTTTCGAGGACCCCACCGAAAGCGGCAAGCCCGCACAGGCAGCCGCAGAAGTCAAGCCTGTGGAGAAAGCCTCCGGTCTGTTCTCCACAGCAACCGCTGCACAGAAAGAGGCTGAGCCTGCTCCCGCAACCGGTGCGCAGGAGGGCGAAGATCCTTTCGACAGCATCTTCAAAATCTTTAATTCCAAATAATGAGCTGTCTTTGACAGAATAATTGCAGCGGCACGTTCCGGATTAAGGAACGTGCCGCTGCAGTTTTATAGTCGGCCATTTGTTCATCACTCTTTCAAATTGACCAGTATCGCGGTCAATATTTTCCGAAAGCATAACATACAATGAATGCAATTGCAACCAATACTGGTCAAAAATGTTATGCGAGGAAAGCGTATGGAGCAGAAAATCAGGCGAGATAGAAATATGGGAGATAATCTGCGCCGACTGCGGAATGACAGCGGATTGTCGCAAGAACGGCTGTGCGCGGAGTTGCAGCGCCGCGGCTGTGATATTGGGCGGACAACCTATGCAAAGTATGAGGCAGGAGAGCTGAATATTCGCGCCAGTGTTCTGATTGAACTGAAAAAACTTTATAACTGTTCCTATGACGAATTCTTCGTTGGCTTGGAAGACGCGGAGTGATGGATTCCGCGGGGTGCGCAGCCACAACGGAGCAGAAACAACAAAAAGAGCTCGATGCGTCGAGCTCTTTTTCTTTCCGGGAAATCCATTTTTATTCAATTGGCAGCTGCAGTACAACCTCAAAGATTCCGTTATGCTCTGCGGTTTCAAAGCTGCCGTTGTGATAATCCATAATCCGGCGGCAAGTGTTCAACCCGATGTTGGTGCTCTCCCGATGATTTCGCGCGGGGGAAATGAAGTTTCGCAGCAGCAGCTGGGCTTGATTGCCCGTCCGGCGGAACGCAATGGAGATGGGGCGGGAGCTGTCGGCATATTTTGTCAGATTGGAATAGAGATTATCAAATGCCCGGCGGAGCAGGTCCGGGTTGACCTGCACATTCCCCCGCAGCGGCTGAAAGTCGGCGTCCACGGTAAATCCGTCATTTTCCAAGGAAAAGGCATACTCATTCCAGAACTGATTGAACAGGGTGTCGGCATCTTGCGTTTCCAAGTCCGGCTGCTCACCGGAGGCAGAATACACCAAGAAATATTCGAACATCTGGTCTGCCATTGTCTTGATGCGCAGGGTCTGGTCCAGACTTTTTTTGATAAACTGGTGCAGCTGTTCTTCATTTTGGTACTTTCCCCGGTCCATTAGTTCCAAGTAAGCCAAGAGCGAGGTGAGAGGAGTGCGCAAATCGTGAGACATGGCTGTGACCAACTGTGAACTGGCGGAACGGGTGAGCTCTTCCGTGCGCTGATGAGCCAGAATGGACTGGCGCATTTGGTCAATGCCGTAAGCCAACTGCCCCAATTCATCGTTGCCCCGAACGGTTACGGGGTATTCCAACGCGCCGCCGGCGAGAATATCCAGTTCCGATTTCATTTTCTTCACGTAAGCCAGCTTGCGGTGCACCAGAATGATGAAACATACGGAAAACGCCAGAAACGCCGACAGGTAAGAAACGGCAACCATTACGCTATGGTAGCGGATACTGGCAAAGTAGTACAGAAATGCCTGCACATCGGTGCCGTCGTTGAGAGTCAGTGCAAATTCGCTGTCGGGATCCTCGTCTTTCAGGTCGCTATTGGAATTGACCGGAGAATGGGCGGGAATGTTCGAAGCAAACAGCCGGTCACCGTCTTTGTAAACGGTCAGATACACCCGCCGCCCTTGATGACACCAGATATTCAGCTGCTGAATTGTGTCCTGGGTAATGTTCTCTTCGGTCACATACTCCTGCAGACCGTCAAACTGCAGCGAGGCCATTTTTTTCTCAAACGGCTGCCCGTACACCGTGCTATTCAGCAACGCATTGCCCAGATGCAGCATGGCAAAAAACGTCAGTACCGCCACAAGAATGGAAATCACCACACCGCACAGCAGCTGTGCGCTGAGGCTGTCGGAAATCTTTTTACCCAATCCGGTACCCCTTTCCCCAGACGGTCTGAATGATGCGGCTGTTTTGTGGGTCATCGCCCAGTTTCCGGCGGAGATTCCGGATATGCACCATCACCGTATTGTTGGAGGAATAGAAGTAGGGCTCCTCCCAAACCGCCTCGTAAATATTCTGAACGGTGAAAATCTTTTTCGGGTGGGACGCCAGCAAATACAAAATTCCATATTCCGTACTGGTGAGGGAAACCTCTTCCTCATTGACCCGGACCAAGCACTGGTCGGGGTCGATTTCAATGGTGCCGCAGCAGCGAATCAGATTGCTCTGTTCCGCGGCTTTTGCACCGTAAACGCAGTAACGGCGCAGCATGGCTTTTACCCGGGAAATCAGCTCCGAATAGGAAAAGGGCTTGACCAGATAATCGTCTCCGCCGACGGAAAAGCCCATGGATTTGTCGGAATCCTGCGCTTTTGCGGTGAGAAACAGAATGGGCACAGCGGAATTCTTCCGCATTTCGGCGCAGGCGGCATAGCCGTTCAAGCCGGGCATCATCACGTCCAGAATCACAAGGTCCACAGAGCTGTTCAGCAGCTCCAATGCGGTATCGCCGCTGTCTGCCTCAATGACCCGGTAACCCTCTCCGGTGAGCAGCAGCCGCAGCACTTCCCGGATTTCCGGGTCATCATCGACTACCAGAATCGTTCTTGATTCCATAATTGTACGCTCCTCATCATATCAATGCCCTCTATTATAGCGGATTTTTCCTGCCGTGAATAGACATTTTTCCCGGAATCTTAAAGGAATTCTTCAGAATTCTTAAGATGTTCAACATAGAGATATTCAGAAATATGGTCTATACTGGCAAACAGAGTGTACACAAGGAGAGATAGAGATGTTAGGTGTTTACAATTATACAGTCATTTTAACGTATATCGGTATGCTGATGGGCTTTGCCGGCATTGCCGGCGCAATGGGCGGTCATTTGCACACGGCGCTGCTGTGTCTGATGATGGCCGGATTCTGCGATATGTTTGACGGCAAGGTAGCCTCCACCAAAACCGACCGCACCCACCAGGAGAAACGGTTCGGCATTCAGATTGATTCCCTGAGCGACTTGATTTGTTTCGGTGTTCTACCTGCCGTAACCGTGTTTTCCACGGCGAGAAACAGCGTTTTGACCTTTGCTGTGGCGGGGCTGTTTGCCCTGTGCGCCTTGGTGCGTCTGGCATGGTTCAATGTGGACGAGGAAGAGCGCCAGAACAGCTGCGACGACCCCAGAGAGTTTTATCTGGGGCTGCCGGTGACAACGGCGGCATTGTTCCTGCCCACGGTGCTGGGCTTGGGAGAAATATACGGTTGGAATTTGCAGCTGGCGGGTACTATTGTACTGGTGGCGATGGGCGTGGCATTTCTGACGCCGTTTCAGCTGAAAAAACCCCAGACGCCCGGTAAAATCGGTATGATTCTCTGCGGCTGCTGCGAGCTGCTGATTCTGCTTGTGGGGGTGAAAATGTGAGCGAAAATTCCTCCGCGGTGCAGTTCCTCTACGGCACGGTTGTGGGACGTGCGCTGCTCAAAGGAATTATGGTGACCCACGGAGACCGGCTTGCGGTATCCTTTCTTCGCTCCCGGTGGTCTCGCCCGGTCATCAAGCCCTATGCCAAGCGGCACGGAATTCAGCTGGACCCGGAGCAAATGAAATCCTTCCGCACGTACCGGGATTTCTTTGCTCGTACCCGTCCCCAGGTGCCTATGGACATGGAGCCGACTCATTTAATCAGCCCCTGCGATTCGTGGCTGAGCGCCTATCCCGTTACGGAGCACAGCAGCTTTGCCATCAAAAACTCCCACTATCAGCTGCGGGATTTTTTGCAGGACGAGGAATTGGCAGCCCGGTTCCAAGGTGGGGATTGCTTGATTTTTCGGCTGTGCGCCTCGGATTATCACCACTACTGCTACATTGACGACGGCTATCAGGGGGAAAACCATTTGATTCCCGGGGTGCTCCACAGCGTACAGCCCATAGCCTGCGAAACCTATCCCGTGTTTGTGCTGAACCGCCGCTGCTGGACGTTGATGGCAACCCGGAATTTCGGACCGGTGGTGCAAACGGAAATCGGAGCATTGGTGGTGGGGGGCATCAGCAACCCCAGAGAAAACCGCCGCTTTTCCAAAGGGCAGGAGAAGGGCCATTTTGAATTGGCGGGGTCTACCATTGTGTTACTGTTCCAAAAAGACCAGATTACATTGCGCCCGGAGTTGATGGAACGGCTTGCCCGTGGCGAGGTGCAGGTCCGGCAGGGCGAATGGATTGGAACCCGGAAATCTACCGGAGGTGATCAACTGTGAAGCTACGAGCGCTGCTGCGCACCATTCCCCGTCGGGCGGTGGTTCTGCCGTTGGGGGCGCTGCTTTGGAATCAGCTGATCTACCAGGGTGCGTTCCTGCTGTGCGCCAACCGAACCCATTACGATTTGTCTCTGCCCTTGGACCATATGATTCCGTTGATTCCGTGGACGGTGGCGATTTATTTCGGCTGCTTTGCATTTTGGGCAGTTCACTATGTGATGATTGCGTGGCGGGGAGAGGAAACGATGGTGCGGTTTTTCGCGGCTGACTTTTGGTCCAAAGCTGTTTGTTTCGTGATCTTCCTGCTGTTTCCCACGATGATTGTCCGACCGGAGGTAACGGGAACCGGGTTCTGGAGCTTTGTAATGAGGTTCCTTTACCGGATTGACCAGCCCTATAATCTGTTTCCCTCCATTCATTGCCTGCTTGCCGTGCTGTGTTGGCTGAGCGTACGAAAGGACGAGAAAATCCCGGAATGGTACCGGACTTTGACATTGCTGTTTGCGGTTGCCGTTTGTATTTCTACCTTGACCACCCGGCAGCATGTACTGGCAGATGTATTCGGCGGAACGCTGTTGGCAGTGGTATCCTGGTGGGCAACAAAACGGGTTCCTTTGACCAGAACCAGAAAATTGTTCGACAGAATCTGAAAGACCACTTTTGCAGAATTTTGCAAAAAGTGGTCTTTTTTTACATGACATTGAGGAAGATTGTGTTATAATACCTCCGGTGCGAAGAAACAGATGCACCGGTTAGGAGAATTTGCGTGAGAGTGAGAAAAATTCTATGCATTTGTCTGGCTGTTCTGCTTTCCTTGGCAGCGGCAGTGGGCATCATCGGCGTGACCCAGTTTTATCATCGGTCCAACCCCAAACATGTGGAGCACTATGATACGGACAACCCTTTGATTACCGGAACAACAACCATTTCGGCGCATCGCAGCGGCGCGGGGGAATTCCCGGAGGAAACCCTTGCGGCTTTCCGCGGCTGCGTGGAAAACCCGAACGTACAGGTGGATTACTTTGAATTCGACCTGCACATGACGGCGGACGATGTGTTGGTGCTGACCCATGACGAGACCTTGGACCGGGTGTCGGACGCAGTGTCCGTGTTTGGCGGCGAAAACATAAAAGTCCGTGAAAAAACATTGGAAGAACTGAAACAGCTGAATATGGCTGCGCAGTTTGAAAATGACGCGGGGGAGATGCCCTATGCAGACCTCCACGGGGATGCGGTTCCGGAAGAGCTGCGGATTCTGTCCTTGGACGAGGTGCTGGACTATCTGACTTCCGCCGGTGAGTATCGGTTCATCATTGAAATCAAGGACGGGGGAGACGTGGGTATGGCTGCGGCAGACGAGCTGTACGCAACCTTGAAGGAACGGAATCTCCTGGACCGGGTTATCATCGGCAGTTTCCAAGACGATGTGCTGCGCTACATTACGGAGCAGTATCCCGATGCC
>CAJMMY010000078.1 GCA_905214605.1 uncultured bacterium
AGAGGTTCACGATCATGTCCAGGGTTTTCTCAGAATTTTTCATAAATTTCCTCCAAACTCCGCCGATGGCTTCGGCGGGTTCATTTAGCAATATGCCACTGCATAAAATACCACATTTTTCACCTTATTACAATAATAATTGCCCGTTAAATCCCAAATTAGCATCAATTTCCAAACTGTTCATAACTTCCCCGTAGCCAGACGGGAATTTTTATGATACAATACAGCTACCCAAATCCAAAATACTTGAGGAGGATTCACGCAATGGAAATCCCTGTTGGAGCAAAAGGCCGCGTTGACGGCATCGTAACGGATCAGCTGACCGCAGCCGCCGTCGGTTCCGGCTCCGTGGAAGTTTTTGCCACCCCCTATATGGTCGCAGCTATGGAAAATGCCGCTTGCGAAGCCATTCGCCCTTACTACGGCGAAGGCGAAAACAGCGTCGGCACCAAGCTGGAAATCACCCATGACGCCGCCACCCCGGTGGGTATGAAATACTGGGCAGAGGCTGAAGTAACCGAGGTCGACCGCCGCCGTATCGTTCTGAAAGTGACCGCTTATGACGAAACCGGCATCATCGGCTCCGGCACCCACGAACGTTTCATCATTCAGATGGAGAAGTTCCTGGCAAAGGCAGAGGCCAAAAAAGCACTGGTAAAATAATCCGAAATGGGGAAAAAGCGGGCAATGCCCGCTTTTTCAGCTATTGCGGAATCGAACATATCAACATAAAAAGAATCCCATTCTGCCTTTCGGCAGGTAAGGAGGCAACATGAACGAATTTTTGAAAGACAAAAAACGTCTGCTGATGGCAGGCGGCGCTGTGTTACTGGTGGTGATTGCCGTCATTCTGGTGTTCTCTCTCCGGTCTCACAACCGCACGGTGCAGTATCAGAATTACCGCACCTCCGCAGAAACCTGCGTGGAAAACGGCGATTACGACAAGGCTGTGCGTTATCTGGAGCGCGCTTATGACGTAAAGGACACGGACGAGTGCGCCATTGCTCTGGCCAATGCCTACGTGCTGGCCGGACAAACGGACAAAGCCGAGGAACTACTGTGGGCGCAGATGGAGCACAAAGGCAGCGATACCGCCAAGCTGAAACAGGCTTTGGCGTCTTTGGGCGTGGAGGACGAAATCCCCACCAAGGGCGTGGAAATCGCCGGAAAGCTCTACGACGAAACCGCCTCTTCTCTGGTCATCACCGACACCAAGCTGTCGAAAGACGATTTGGCCCAGCTGGAAAAGTTCGAATCCCTTACCGCGCTGACGTTGAAAAACTGCGGCATTGACGATTTGGCATTTCTGAAACATTGCGGCAGCCTGACCAGTCTGACCCTTTCCGATAACGGCATCGAAGACCTGAGCAGCCTGAAACATCTCACCGATTTGCGGACGCTGTATCTGGACAACAACCCCATTGAGGATTTCAGCCCGCTGTACAAGCTGAAACACCTGACCACTCTGAGCATCAAGAAAATCGAGCTGACCCAGACCCAGTATGACGAGCTTTCCAAAAAGCTGGAGGACTGCAAGATTTTCAGCGATGACACCGTGGCGGAGGAATTGGAGCTGGGCGGCGTGAAATTCGACACCGATGTTACGGAACTGGACCTGACCAACAAGCACATTCGGGATATTTCCGTACTGGCAAAATGCACGCAGCTGCAATCTCTGAATCTGAAAGGCAACGAAGTTTCCGATTTGAGTCCTCTGGAGCATCTGGAAAACCTTACTTGGCTGTGCCTGTGGGACAACAAAGTTTCCGATTTGAGCCCGCTGAGCAGTCTGACGCAACTGACCTATCTGGATTTGGAAGACAACGAATTTTCCAGTATTCGGGAGCTGTCCTCCTTGAACAGTCTGACGGAGCTGTCCATTGATGACAACGACCTGACCAGTTTCTCCACGCTGTCCGGTTTCGGCAATCTCCGCAAGCTGAGCGTCCGGAATACCGGTCTGACCGACAACGATTTGAATCAGCTGAAACTGTCCACCCTCACCGATTTGGACATCAGTAACAACAGTGCTCTCACCGGCGCCGGCGTGAAAAAACTGAAGGATTCCATGCACAAGTGCAATATCATCCACGATGATTTGACCATTAACGTCACCCTGGGCGATAAAACTTTCTCCGCCGACGCGCAGATTGTAGACGCCTCCAACAGCAATGTGACGGATTTGAGCAACCTGGACCAGTTCACGGCAGTCACCTCTCTGATGCTGAACAACAACAGCATTTCCGACTTCTCCCCCTTGAGCAATCAGACCAATCTGAATGTTCTGGAGCTGCAGAGCACCGGTCTGTCCGATTTGACGTTCTTAGCCGGTCACAAAAAGTTGACCAATCTGAATCTGGCCAATAACAATCTGAAGGACGTCTATTCTCTGTCCAGCTGCACCGGTCTGACGGAGCTGCTGCTGAACAACAACACGGCGCTGAAAGATGTTGCGCCTTTGGCTTATTGCAGCAAGCTGCGGGACCTGTATCTGGACAACACCGGCGTCACCGATGTGTCCGCGCTGAGCAAGCTGACCAAGCTGGAAAACCTCTATTTGGACAACTGCAAACTGGCAGACCCCACGCACCTGCATAGCCTGACCAGTCTGAAAACCCTGTCCATCATCGGCTGCGGTTTCACCGATGAGCAGGTGGCGGAAATCAAAGCCGCCCTGCCCAACTGTGCGGTGTATGCGGGATAAATCGGCTGTCTCAAAGGTCCCAAACATGTGATTCAGAATTTTTTTGGATAAAATTCATAAATAACACTTCCATTTTCAAAATATCGTGTTATAATATAGACAAGGATTTTTCCTTAGTCAACAAAAGGAGCTGATCATTATGAAGTTTACGTTCACAGAGAAAAGAATTGACGCTACCCCCGCCATGAAGGAATATGCCGAGAAGAAGATTTCCAAAATCGACAAGTACTTCAAAACGGAAAGCGAAGCTTTTGTGACGTTCAGCACCGAGCGCGGTCGGTACATCGCTGAAGTGACGATTAAGAACAACGGTATGTTCTATCGCGTCAAAGAAACCACCGGCGATATGTGCGCTTCCATTGATTCGGCCGTGGCCACCATCGAGCGGCAGATCCGCAAGAACAAAACCCGTCTGGAAAAACGTCTGCGGACCGACGCTTTCGAGCGTGTTGTGGTTCCCATGGTCGATGACGAGCCGGAAGAGGAATTCAAAGTTGTCCGAAACAAACGTTTCAGCATCCAGCCTATGGGTGTGCAGGAGGCAATTTTGCAGATGAATCTGTTGGAGCATGAATTCTTCGCATTCCGCAATGCCGACGCAGGCGATGCATTTGCAGTGGTCTACAAACGGAATGACGGTGGATACGGCCTCATTCTGGACTCAAAAGACTAATATGATCGTTCCGCCGGGGACTCCAACGAGTACCCGGCTTTTTCTGTTGTCAGCAGGCCGATTTCATGGTACAATGTCTGCACAGAACCGAATAAAAATGGAGGAATCATTGATGCGCTGGATTGAAGTAACCGTCAACTGCACCGGTGACCCGGATTTGATGTGCGCCGACCTGGCAGAGCTGGGCGTGGGCGGCATGATTGTGGAAGACGAACAGGATTTTGAAAATTTCTTGGAAAATAACCACGCCTACTGGGATTATGTGGACGAGGAACTGGAAAATAAATTCAAGGGTGTTTCCCGGGTGAAATTTTATCTGTCCGATGATGAAGAGGGCAAAGCCCTGCTGAACACCGTGGCAAACTTCCTGGGCAAAATGCCGGAGACCGCCTTTGTGCAGGACAGCGACTGGGAAAACAACTGGAAAGAGTTTTACAAGCCCATTGAAGTGGGCGAAAAACTGGTGGTTGTGCCGGAGTGGGAGCCCGTCCCGGAAGACGGCCGGATTCCGCTGAAATTGGACCCGGGCTTGATTTTCGGCACCGGCAGCCATGCCACCACGAAAATGTGTCTGACCGCTCTGGAATCCGTGGCAGGTCCCGGAAAAACCGTTCTGGACTTGGGCTGCGGCTCCGGAATTCTGGGCATCGGCGCGCTGCTGCTGGGCTGTGACCGCTGCGCCGGCTGCGATATTGACCCGAAAGCACCGGAAGTTGCCCTGTCCAATGCCGGCTTGAACGGCATAACCGCCGAACAGTTCGACATTCGCGCCGGAGACGTGCTCTCCGATGCAGGTATGCGGAAAGCTCTGGGCAGCAATTATGACATTGTGACTGCAAACATTGTCTCCGATGTCATCATTCCGCTGTCCGGTTTCGTCAAGGAGTTCTTGAAACCCGGCGGAACGTTCATCACTTCCGGCATCATTGAGGGGCGTCAGGACGAGGTGCGTCAAGCCATCGAAGACAATGGTTTCACCATTCTGGAGCATCACAACGAGGACGATTGGCATTGCTTTGTCGCCCGGTAAGTGAAATTGTATAAAAAACAGAACCTGTCACTTCACAATGACAGGTTCTGTTTTTTATTTCATTCGTTTTTTCAGAAGTGCCATAACAACCAGAATTCCGGCAATCACCACACCGGTGAGTACCGCATTCATCAGAATGCCGTAATACCACGGTGCCGATTGCATGGCATACAACTCCGGGTAAGTCTTGTACTCGTAGCAGGTGTAAAGGCTCGTGCCGATGAAAACACCCGCAATACAACAAATGGCCGTTTTCAGAATCCGATAGACCTTTTCCATGGCAGCACCTCCACTTCTTTTATATGCCCAGTCGTTTCACCATATAATCGTGCGCCGCCTGCTCCACGGTGTCGTCCAATGCCGGGAGCACAAACTCCGGATTTTTCCGGTGAATGGCCGTGGTCAGAATGACGTCGGCAAATTCCGGGTTTTTGGGCAGCACCGGACCGTGGCTGTACGTGCCGAATACGTTCAGATACCGCACGCCCTCGCCCTTGTCTTCTCCGTTGTTGCCGGAGCCGGTGAGCACCTGCCCCAAGGGAGAAATGCCTGCGCCCAGCCATGTTTTGCCGCTGTGGTTTTCAAATCCAACCACCACGCTGCCGCCGGATTCCGGACCGCAGCGGAAAGCAAAATTGCCAATCATACGTTCTTTTTCGCCCACGGTGGCATAGTCAATGGCGCCGATAAAATCGCAGGTTACCCCGTCCCAAGTGGTATAACTGCGGCCCAGCATTTGATACCCGCCGCAGATGGTCAGAAAGGTTTTTCCGTCGGCAATGGCGCTTTTGATTTCCGCCGCTTTGCCCCGATTCAGGTCACTCAGCAGCACTTCCTGCTCAAAATCCTGCCCGCCGCCGATGAAAAACAAATCGTAATCGGCAAAATCCACCGTTTCCCCAATGGGCACCCGGGTCACTTGGGAGTCAATGCCCCGCCAAGTCAAGCGCTGCTGCAGACAGCGGATATTGCCGTTGTCGCCGTACAGATTCAGCACATCCGGATACAGATGACAAATTTTCAGTTCCATGGCTCTGCCTCCTTATTCCCAGAATTCCTTGCTGCCGCACAAATGCGCCAGCCGCGTCCGCAGGTCCAACATTGCCGTATATGTGGGAATCATATACACCGGCAAGCTCTGCTCGCTCACCTGCTGAATCAGCGCGTCAAAATCCCGCTCCACGCGGATATTTTCCGCCGGGATTCCCGCATATTTCAAACGCAGGGCCATATCATCGGCACGAATACCGGAAACAACCACCGGACCATCGTACTTTTCCGCAAATCGTTCATATTCCGCATCCCAAATCCAGGAAATATCCGTGGAATCGGCTGCCTTGTCATTCAGCAGAAATACCGGCAGGAAGGTCTGCTCCAAGCCGTTGAGATACTCAAACACCTGGTTGCAGCCCGCCGGATTCTTGATCAA